>CALVFC010000004.1 GCA_944326735.1 uncultured Limosilactobacillus sp.
AAGTGTTTCATTGCCGACTTCTCGTAAGTCTGTTTAGTGATGCCTTCAGTTGGCAGCAGTTTTTTCGTGCAATTAAGTAAAGCGAGGTGATAATGATGGCAACTGCACCACTGAAAATTGGAATTCTTAACTTGATGCACGATAAACAAGATACTCAGCAACGATTTACTCGTGTTTTAACAGCGACTGGATATCCAGTGAATATTACGTACCTGTATCCATCAATGCACTATGCTGGGCGACAGGTTCCAACAACGGTGGCGGCGATTTCGCAGCCATTGGTGATATCAGAAGTTAAGCAATTCGATGCTTTTATCATCACGGGTGCGCCAATTGAGCAGTTGCCATTTGACCAAGTAACTTATATTGATGAGGTTCACCATTTAATAGATGAACTCGTAAAGCAACGGATTCCGCAACTGTACATTTGTTGGGGTGCCATGGTGGCCGCCAACTACCTATATGACATTGAAAAACATTTATTGCCAGAAAAACTATTTGGTGTTTACCCAAACCAGGTGTTAGATGATCGCGGATTATTAAGTGGGTTACCCGATGGATTTCTGGCCCCACATGCGCGCTACGCAGAGTTGGATTACCGGCAGATCGTGGCCAGCCCAGACCTTGTCTTGGAATCCACCACTGTCGATAACCATCTTTTTGCATTCCGAGCTCGCCATCAGCCACAAAACTTCTTATTTGCTCACCTGGAATACGGTCGTGATGCTTTAATTAAGGAGTATCGGCGGGAAAAGAATGCTTATCCTGATCGCGAGTATGCCAAACCACAGCACTATTTTGCCGATCCCGTTCACATGCAGGATCCCCAGTTTAAGTGGCGATTGGCCCAAAAATTGTATTTTAAGAACTGGCTACAATCCGTTGCCCAGAATGTCACTCACGAACAACTAATAAAGGAGTAATTATCATGACTAAGATTGTTAATTCTATTACTGATTTGATTGGTCACACACCAATTGTAAAGCTGAACCATGTTGTTCCCGCAGATGCCGCGGACGTTTATGTTAAGCTCGAATTCTTCAATCCTGCTGGTTCAATTAAGGACCGGATTGCCCTATCAATGGTTGAACAGGCTGAAAAAGATGGTAAATTGACGGCCGGTGGAACGATTGTCGAACCAACTTCTGGGAATACCGGAGTTGGCCTGGCAATGGTAGCCGCTGCTAAGGGTTACCACCTGGTCATTACAATGCCAGAAACGATGAGTGTCGAACGGCGGAAGTTAATGCAAGGTTATGGAGCCGAATTAGTCCTGACACCAGGAGCTGATGGGATGAAGGGCGCCATCGCAAAGGCGGAAGAGTTAGTCAAAGAAAAGGGCTACTTCATACCAATGCAATTCGACAACCCTGCTAACCCAGCAATTCACGAAGCCACAACTGGTAAGGAAATTGTTGATGCGTTTGGTGATAACTTACCAGATGCTTTTGTAGCCGGTGTTGGTACTGGTGGGACCTTAACGGGAATTGGCCATGCCCTGAAGAAGGCTAATGCCGCAACGAAGGTTTACGCACTGGAACCAGCTGAATCACCAGTCTTGAAGGAAGGTAAGGGTGGCAAGCACAAGATTCAAGGAATCAGTGCTGGCTTTATTCCAAAGGTTTTGGATCAAGACGTTTATGACGGCATTGTCGAAATTAAGAGTGATGACGCCATTGCCATGGCTCGTCAAGTGGCTCATCAAGAGGGAATCCTAGTGGGGATCTCCGCTGGTGCTAACATCAAGGGGGCCATTGAAGTTGCCAAGCAGCTCGGCAAGGGTAAGAAGGTTGTGACCGTTTCACCAGACGGCGGTGACCGTTACCTGTCAACTGAATTGTTTGATTACTAAAAGAGAAATGGGAGTGAAACAGAACTAGCTTGCTAGTTCGTATTTGAACCCCCGCAAGCACAAAGAGGGCTCTAGCGTTCGGATTTGCCGAGTACTAGAGCCCCTTTGTGTACTGCGTCGTAGTATTTTTATCTTTGCTGAGGACTTTTGTCACAGCCCCCCTCTTCCTACGATTAGTCAAGGATAAGTATTTAGAAAATTAATGTATACTAAACTACCCTGATTTAGTTACTTAAAAATCAGGATTTAGTGATATAGTAAAAGCGTAAGATTTACATCTTCATAAGGGACTTCGAGTCCGTATATCGATAACGGTATTTAGTATGATGCTTAGTCATGGATAAAAGGCATTTCAAGGTTTTATTCATACAAGCTACCATTGCGACCTTATTCTGTTTGGGATAAGGCCTTTTTTGTTTTAGATGATAGTAATAATCAACGATATGATTAGGATTGGCGTGCTGTTGTCGAATCATATTACCAATAGTGAAATATAAGAGCTTACGAGCAATTGGATTACCTCGTTTATTAATATGATCTTGACTAATAAACTTTCCCGATTGATATCTGCGGATATCAATACCGGCAAAGGCATTAAGCTGATTAGCATTATCAAATCGTTTAATATCTCCAAGTTCACCCATAAGTTGAGCCGCAGTCTGTTCACCAATACCAGGGAAAGAACAGTAAAGTGAATATTCTGGTAATGTTTGTGCCAGCTTTTTCATTTGTTTGATTACTTCTTCTTTTTTTAGCCTTAATTTAATTAGTTGGCGAGCGTAATAACGAACCTCATCAACTTGAATAGCGTCCGCTGGAGTTGCAGGAAAAGAGTCTACCGCTAACTCGATCAGCCGATCGGTGTATTTATAAGCTTTAGTCTTAGAAAGGCGCTTATCAGTTGAGTGAATCAGTTTATTCTTAAGCTTTACACGAGATAGCGGACGAACATAGTCAGGGTGAGGAAATAACTCAACTATATTCAAGGCTAATTTGGAAGTCCGATTAGTGAAAAGCTGTTTTAATTCGGGAAATGTTTGTTCTAAAGCCGTATGAAGATGGTTAAGGCGATAATTCCAATCACAATTAAGTTGGTTCAAAAATCGACTAAGTTCATGAAGCTTTTGATAGGTATCAGTCCAAGGAACTGATAATCGGAAACGATTGTCTAAAACAGTTTGCGCAATTCTATGAGCATCACGTTGATCAGTTTTTAAGCGGCGTAAATTTTCTGACTTTAAGTGTAGTTCTAATGGATTAAGGCAGCAAAATTTAAAATGATGAAGTTCACAGAAGTGTTGAATCACCCGTGAATAAACACCGGTAGCTTCAAAATAAATAACTGGATCAATCGCTGAATTAACAAGTTTTAACAGGGACGAAAATCCCGTCTGTGTATGATACAGGTTAAACTCGCGCAAGCAAACTTTCTTACGATACCAAACAACATAACTTTTACCCATCGAAACATCAAGGGCAATAATGTCGGACATTAGTAACACCTTCTTTTTTTAGAGAACCAATAAAGCCACCATCCAGAATCTGTATTTCATTTCCTCAATACTCGGACTTGATGTTCCACAACCTAAAAGCAAAATATCGGATCAAAGATAGTGGAGATCGTTTTATAATACGGACTCAGAGTCCCAGGGGCTACGTACGATCTTAGCTCTACCTTTAGGGTAACAAAAAAGTTCAGAACGACTACAAATCGCTCTGAACTAATCTTAGGTTGTTTATTTGAGGTATTTCTTTTTACGCAGGTAGAGAGCCAGGGTAATTGTGACAATGGCGGTTAACCCCAAGGTCATGGCAAAACCATAGCCCGCTCCTTTCCAGGGAAGACCACCAACATTCATCCCCATAAAACCGCTAATTAAAGCGGCCGTCGCGATGACAATCCCCGCAGAATCAAGGAACTTCATTAAGTTGTTAAGGTTCGAGTCCATCATCGCTGTAAACAGACTACCGATCGAATCCAGTAGGTCGCGGAAAATATGAATTGCCTTGTTTAGGCGGCGCTGTTGAATTTGAATGTTTAAGCGACTCTCTTCGGGGATATTCTCAATGGCTGGTGATTTGAGAAAAGAAGCGAGTGTTTCGCCCTGATCGGTCATGGTATGGTCAAAGAACACAATGTGACGGGTTAAATCCGTTAGTTTCCGGAGACAGTCGTTATCGATTGTCTTCCGCGCAACCTTGTCTAGGCGGTCAATTTCCGGCTTATAACCCATGAGCGCTCGTGTTAGGTTGTCTTGACAACGATCCAGATAGGCAATTACGAAACTGGTAACACTGTCTGCCGGAAAGTCCGTCGCTTTTACGGAACGGTTATCTGTACAGATGATCAAGTGCTGGTTGTCAAAGACGATGATTACTGGCGTTAATTGTTGTTCAATGGTCGCCAGTTCGGGAATGAAGTCATAGATTACCAGTAACTGGGGATCAATCATTACGTCGCTAGTTGTGGTATGAAAACGCGACACCTCTTCTGGTGAGGAGTGGAATTTAAAGGTTAATTTTTCCAGGTCAAAGGCATCACAAACCTGGCTGATCTCGGCAACGGATGGCTGGACCAACATAACGAGGTTGGTTTCGAGCAGCGGCTTGTGTGTTGGTTGGGGTCCAGTGGACGTGAATAGGTAACGTTCGAGCATTAAGGCACCTCACTTTCGACCGTCGCTTTAGTAATCAAATTGTATCATGAGAGGCGTGTCTGTTGGGGTGAATGGCAACCGATCAAAGGAAATTTTAAATATTGCGAAAGGCCGGGAACATGGTATAGTTAAGGTAATTATTTTGCAAAGTGAGGGGAATAACATGGCTAAGTATCAAGTTGAATTGAGTAAAGAAGATATCCAAATGATCAAGGATTGTCACTCAAAGAATCCTTCAATTATGAAGGCGATGGAGAATGCGAAGAAGGTAGAAGATTAGGGAGTGCGAGGCCGTTAAGAGCCCTGTATGGCTAGTCTAGTAAGGTGCTTGAGGTGCGAAGCGCATCAAGGATCCTTACGTAACTAGACACTAAGGGCTTAGGCCGAGCACATTTAGACTGTGTTGCAGTAGGAGTTCTCGACAAACGGCGACTTGTCGTCGGAGGAGGAGTGCGTTATCTCGAGGGAGTTCGACGCGAAGCTAGCCTATTGGTAGGGCGAGCACGTTTTGACTGTGTAGCAGTAGAAACTCTAACAAAGACCTGCCGAGCACGTTTTGACTCGGTTGCAGTAGAACCTACCCTTCCGCAGCCGAAAATCTAATCATCGATCACAGTGCAAAATCACACTAGACTGTGGTTTTGCGCTTTTTTATTGGGGGAATTATTTTGAAAAAGATATGGATCATTCTATGTGGGGTATTAGCAGTACTGATGGTCACTTTAACAGCGTGTGGCCAACAGCAAAGCAGCAGTTCCAAGAGCAATAACAGTGAATATTCTGCTTCTAAACCTGCTAATAATAATCAGCAATCCAGCAACGGTCAGCAGGCGACCAACAATGGGGCATTATGGAACAATAAGAAGAGTCAACAGTTAGACCAGTTCATCAATCAATGGGCGCCAACAATGAACCAGTCCTATGAGAAATACAATGGGACAGATGAGTTAAAGGTTTCAACCGGCTTGTCTTATCCCGCTGACCTAAGCAAGGAACAAGTCGACGGTCAGGCCGGCTTGCTTGGCTGGGCACCAAGTGGTAAGGGTAACTACGAGTACAATGTGGTTGCGATCTATAATTACAACGGGACGGAGCCACCTCTGCCAAACCGGATCACTTACTTTTTCTGTTTCCACAATGGTAAGCCAGTTGTCCTCGTGGACCAGAGTCGTGACGGTGACCCAAGTGCTCACCCAACAGTGAATAAGGATGTTGAGTCAAACTTTGAACGAATTGCCAACGAAAACTAACTATCATCTAGCAGGTCGTCGGTGCGCTGATGCACTGGCGGCCTATTTTGATTGACTGTCCACTTACTGGATAGTTTAATATTTTCCTAACACTGGTGTCGACACGGCGGAACCAGTATAATGGAACAGTAATGATCGAACGTATATTCTGACTGAGGAGGTGAGCCAATGGACCGCGCAGACTTGTTAAATTATGCTCGTCATCATTTCGGCGTTCAGCCGAGTTACGAATGGGCTGGCTTTCGGAATGATTGTGTCCTCAAGTCACCAACGAATGGTCGTTGGTTCGCTTACTTTGGTGAGAAGGACCGGTCTGCAATTGGGTTAGCTGGCGAAGGCCAGGTGTCCTTTGTGGATATCCGTTATACCAAAGAAGAACAGCCATTGATTGAGCAGCAAGGCTTTACGGTTCCTGTGCAGATGACTGGCAACGAATGGCTGGGAGTTATTTTGGACTTGGATCCTGATGAATCAACCGTCCACCGCTTGCTGTCACGGGCGTTCACTGATTCATTGAAAGAGCGCCGTCCGGCGAGTGAGCATTTGATCCATGTGCCTGCCGTCCACCAGGAGACTGTTTATCATGATGCGGCTATTCCCAAGCCGACGCGGCCCATTCCGTTTGCCAAACCGGATGATCAAAAAGATCGTCGTGTTTTGAAAATGCAGCGAATGTATGACTATACGCTGTCGCCATTGAGGGGACGGGCAAAAAATTTTTACCGGCAAGGGCAATTCATGGCTGATTATGAACCAACAGGTGATACTTACCATGGTTCTATTAATCGCTTTTATGCGACCTACCATGACCTTAATACCTTCCAATTAGACGCCTACTTCTGCTGGCGCACTCAAGTTCGGCAGCACAAAATGCAGATGGCACCAATGGCTTTCTTTACGATCTACATTTACGAACTTTTGAACTTAATCGGGGTACAATCGCCGCAGGAAGGTTACCAGCAGTTAAAGTGGTTCAGCCAAGCTGCCACTGACTATTTAAGTGACCGGATTGCTAGACACTTGCAGCAGTGGATGCGTGACTTTGTGATTTACTATCAGTTGGATCCCCAGCTCGTTCAGGATGAGTTTAAGAATGAGATCGCGGACGATCAAGCGTTGGACGTTCTTTTAAAGCCTGCTGAGCATGATGATCATGAAGTGACGACAGCATTGCGCCACTTTGGTTCTTACCACCTGGACCACTGCCCGTTGTATAAGCAGGACTTGGCAAAACTCGAGAAAGCAGTGGCTACCACCTGGCAAATGCTGATGAAAGATGCAGACTTTGATGCGGTAAAGAACTTTATTGGGTGGCACGCGTCAGCGGTCTTTCGGCCATTTGGGGATGCCGTCTTTTATCCCCAACACAAGATGGCTGATCACGATTACCAAATCGACGCGCAACGCCGCTTTACCTGTCGTAATGGTCATTGGACATATGAGTACTACTTAGCCGTCAATAAACGGAGCAAACGGGTCGGCAATTTGCTACATGAAATTGATCGCCTGCTCCGCCAGTATTATCATGTGGGCAGAAAACTAACTCCCAAGCCGCTTGATGACCAACTCGTTAAAATGATTAAGCAAGCAATTGTCAGTGCAGATCGCGAGCTAAAAGAGGCTCGTCGACCGAAGATTAAGATCGACTTGTCAAACCTGGACCAAATTCGGGCAGACGCTTCCGTGACCCGTGAAAGTTTGCTAACGGATGAAGAGCGCCAACTGGAAGCTGCTGATGAACAGCCTTCCGCAGAACCATCCGTGCCGGCTTCATCTCAACCAAATCACGAAGAGACCCCGGCAAGTGGCCTGGCGACCTCGGCAACACCGGCTGACGATGACGTGACCGTAAATGGTGACTTGGGATTGACACCTGATGAAGCGTACCTATTAACGCACTTATTAAGTGGGGATGATTGGCACGCCTATGCAAAACAGCACCGCTGGTTAGTTTCGGTGCTGGCCGATGGGATCAATGATAAATTGTTTGATGAGATTGGTGATACCGTGATCGAATTTGATGATCATGACCAGCCACAGTTAGTTGAAGATTATATTGAAGACGTGAAAGAATTGTTATCGGAGGAGGATTGATGATGCCAGCAAAACAAAAACGGGTACCTAAACGAATTGCCCAAACTGTTCTTAACTCTTTGAAGGGTGGGGTTGTGCCCCGAATTGGTTTACCCTACGTGACGGTGGGCCGGAAGAATGAAATTGCGGCCTTATTGCATGATGTCGACATTATTTCTGAAGGTGGCGCTTCATTCCGTTTCATCGAAGGTCGCTATGGGTCAGGGAAGAGTTTCCTTTTACAGACTATCCGGAACTACGTCATGGACCGCGGCTTCGTGGTGGTTGATGGTGACCTCTCACCAGAACGTCGCCTTCATGGTGGCGATGGCAAGGGTCTCGCAACCTACCGGGAACTTATTCAGAACCTTTCCACCAAGACACGGCCAGAAGGTGGCGCCCTGAACCTTATTTTGGACCGGTGGATTAACTCAGTGCAAAGTAAAGTCGCGTCAGAGCAGGGATTGCAACCAGATGATCCTGCTTTTGAAGACGCCGTTGATAAGGAAATTTACAAGGTCATCTCATCCCTTAGTGAACTGGTTCATGGCTTTGACTTTGCCCATCTGCTGAATATGTACTATCACGCTTATGTGACCGACGACCAGGAGACGAAGGCGAAGGTAACAAAGTGGTTCCGGGGTGAATATAACCGCAAAACAGATGCTAAAAAGGAACTGGGCGTCAACATCATTATTTCTGATGATGACTGGTATGAATACCTGAAACTGTTTGCCTCATTTTTCCGGCAGGCGGGTTATCAGGGGATGATGATCATGATCGACGAACTGGTCAACATCTACAAGATTCCGAATAGCATTAGTCGTCAGTATAACTATGAAAAGATCCTGACCATGTACAATGATACATTGCAAGGAAAGGCTAAGTATCTGGGCATTATCATGTGTGGGACTCCGCAAGCTATTGAAGATAAGCGGCGGGGGGTATACTCATACGAAGCACTGCGTTCACGGTTATCTTCCGGAAAGTTCTCCCGTGAAGGAGCGCGGGACATGTTTGCGCCCGTCATTCATTTGGAGCCGTTAACTGCCGAAGAAATGATGGTGTTGACGGAGAAATTAGCGAATATGCATGCAGGCTTGTATGGTTACCAACGCACCATCAGTGAAGATGACCTCGCCACCTTCATTAAAATTGAGTACGGACGCATCGGTGCCAGTTCGAACATTACGCCCCGGGAAGTCATTCGTGATTTCATCGAGTTACTCGACATCTTATGGCAGAACCCTGATACCGATGTTGAAACGCTTCTGAAGTCTGACCAATTTAACTACACTAAGTCTGAAGCAGTCTCTGATAAGAAGGATGACGGCTTCGCTGAATTTACGATTTAAACCGAAAGGAGGGGAAAGACGTGGACGTTTTCTCACGGTACGCCCCCTTTGTCCAAGACTATATTTATCGTCAGGGCTGGCAAAACCTGCGGGCAATCCAGCAAGCGGCTGGGGATGCCATCTTCAATACCGACCAAAACGTATTGCTGTCCGCGCCCACCGCGTCTGGTAAGACAGAAGCGGCCTTTTTCCCCATTCTGACCTTGCTTGATGAAGAACCCCCGTCGTCGATTGGGGCCCTCTATATTGCTCCATTGAAGGCGTTGATCAACGACCAGTACCAACGGCTCAATGACCTCTGTGCAGAACCAGGGATCAAAGTATGGCGGTGGCACGGGGATGTTGCGCAGTCGCAAAAGCGCAAATTGCTACGCCACCCATCTGGTATTTTGCAGATCACTCCCGAGTCATTGGAATCCTTAATGCTGAATAAGCATATGGATATTCCGAGCTTATTTGGCGACCTTCGTTTTATCGTGATTGATGAAATTCACTCGATGCTGCGGGGCGACCGGGGCGGACAAACCTTCTGTTTAATTGAACGGTTAGCCCGTTTAGCAGGGTGCCATCCCCGGCGGATTGGCCTTTCAGCCACGATCGGGGATCCCACAGCCGCTGCGAACTTCCTTGCCGCCGGAACCGGGAAGGGGACCATCACACCGAAGACGGGGGACACCCATGAAGTTTGGCGGCTCTCCATGGAGCATTTCTACCAGGACCCCCACCAAGCTGGGCAGGATGATGATAGTAACGAAAACACCCAACCGGCATTGGAAGAGGCTACGGATAAAGCTCCAACAATGGCGGATCCGGGATTAGCGTATATTTTTGAACATACGCGTGGTAAAAAGTGTTTAGTCTTCACCAATAGCCGTGAAGAGTGTGAAGCGGTTTGTCAGGCACTGCGCTCTTATTGTGCCGCTAACCATGAACCCGACCGCTTCATGATCCACCACGGGAACCTGTCGACGGCCTTTCGGGAAACGGCAGAAGAAGCGATGCGGGATGACAATGTCATGATGACGACTTGCGCCACTGCTACCCTAGAGTTAGGAATTGATATTGGACGGCTTGAACGGGCCTTCCAAATTGAGGCGCCGTTTACCGTTTCTGGATTTCTCCAGCGGATGGGTCGGACTGGACGACGGGGCAATCCGCCAGAAATGTGGTTTGTGATGCGGGAGGAACACCCCGAGTCACGGGCAATGCTGCCGGAGCTGATTCCGTGGTCATTGATTCAGGGAATTTCCCTGGTGCAGTTGTACTTGGAAGAACGTTTCGTGGAACCACCACGGACGGGGCGCCTGCCTTACAGCCTGCTTTACCATCAAACGATGAGCACGCTGGCCGCAGGTGGTGAAATGACACCCGCGGAATTGGCATCGCGGATCCTAACCTTGTCATACTTTGACGACATTAGTCAGGATGACTTTAAAGTCCTTTTGCGCCACCTATTAAAGACAGATCAAATTGAACGGACCGAAAATGGTGGCCTGATTGTTGGACTTGCCGGTGAACGGGTCGTCAACAATTTCAAGTTCTACGCTGTGTTCCAGGAAAATGTGGAATACAGTGTGCACTCTGGTTCCGAAGAGCTGGGAACGATCGTTAAGCCGCCACCGGTTGGTGATAAGATTGCGATTGCCGGTCGTGTCTGGGTAGTTGAAGACGTTGACCATAAGCACCACCAGGTATACTGTCACGAGGTCAAGGGCCGGGTGCCAGCATACTTTGGCGATGTTCCTGGTGATATCCACCCGCGGATCTTGGAGCGGATGCAACAGGTTTTGAAGGAAGATAAATCATACCCGTACCTGATGAAGAACGCGACCGCTCGCCTGAAAGAAGCGCGGGCCGCTGCACAGTCATCGGGGATGCTTGACCACCCCTTGATCAACCTTGGTGGCAAGATGTGGTGTCTCTTTCCATGGACGGGAACGTATTCGTTCTTGGCCCTGGAACGGTTGCTGCGCCGGAAGTGCGCCAAACGCCTGGGTCTCCGTGGATTTAACTCGGTACGGCCATACTACATGCAGTTTTCAATGGACGTTGATGAGCAAAAATTCTACGAAATCTTAAAAGAAGAGGCGGCAGCGGACTTTGATCCCCTCGACTTGCTCTTTGATAAGGAAGTACCGTCATTTGACAAGTACGATCCTTACTTGCCCGATGAATTGATCCGTAAGGGCTTTGCTGAAGGAGTCTTGGATATCAAGGAAATGCGTCGTTGTGTACGACGGATTGTTCGTCAGGGCCACAGCAAATACGTAAAATAAGAAAATCTCCGTAAATCACTTTGACTTACGGAGATTTTGCGTTTTATTTAATGTTTTGCTTGACTAGTTTGGCAAAGGCGGTTTGTCCAGTTGGGTTTAAGTGAATGCCGTCATCATAGAACCAGTCATGGTGTTGCTCTGCTGCTTTGTGCCAATTGATGAGGTGGACATTGCGATTGTGCTTTGCTAATTGGCGAATGGTTTGGTTGGTACTGTCTTGCCAATCAACTCCCTGACCATAAACATTGACCCAGTAGATCTGGTGGTGTTTACCGATCCGGTTGATTAACTCTTGGCCAGTTTCCCGGGTAAAAGCACCATTTGTTCCCAGACCGATCACGACCGTCTTCTTTAACTGACCGTTTTGCTTTAACTGATCCACAATATCATTTGCATCAGTAACCTGACGCCCTTCTTTAGCATCAACCTGAATACCAGGGAGTTGCTTTTCCAATGCCGGTTTAGCACCCAGCGTGACCGAATCACCAATCATGGTGACTGACGAGCCGCTTTTAGCGAGCACACTGTGGTTACTGAAAATGCCGACTCCTAATAAGATGGTCATGATCAACGTGACCAGCTGCCATTTTTTCATAATGGACCTCCTGAAAATAACTTCTCTGTCCATTATAAGCGAAATATGCAAATTTAGTATTGAAGGCTATAAATTCTAAGTATTAGCAATGTCGATAATGAAAGCGATATAATTGTCATGTATTGAGAAAGGAGTGCTTAATGATGAAAAAAGCCTTTTTTGCAAAAGTTGGTCAAATGGAATTAAAGGACGTTGACAAGCCAACGATCCAAGCTCCAGATGACGTCATTTTACGCATCGTCCGGACCTGTGTTTGTGGTTCTGACCTGTGGAACTTCCGGGGAATCAACCCGCTTAAGGGTGGCGAAGAAAACTCCGGTCACGAAGCGATTGCCATCGTTGATCAAGTCGGTGACGACATTACCACTGTTAAGCCTGGCGACTTTGTAATCGCCCCATTTACTCATGGTTGTGGTCATTGTGCTGCTTGCCGGGCCGGATTTGATGGCTCCTGCCAAGACCACAGTGACAACTTTAGTAATGGTGTGCAGGCTGAATACTACCGTTTCCAACACGGCCAATGGGCATTAGTTAAGATCCCTGGTCAACCAAGTGACTATAGCGAAGGGATGCTGAAGTCCCTATTGACCTTAGCTGATGTCATGGCTACTGGTTACCACGCAGCCCGGGTTGCTAACGTTAAGCCTGGCGACAGTGTTGTTGTAATGGGTGACGGTGCCGTTGGTCTTTGTGGGATCATCTCCGCTAAGATGATGGGCGCAAAGCAAATCATCTCCACCAGTCGTCACGCTGATCGTCAAGCACTTGCTGAAGAATTTGGTGCTACTGACAACGTTGCCGTTCGTGGTGACGATGCTGTTAAGGCAATTATGGACTTGACTCACGGCCAGGGTGCAGATGCTGTTCTGGAATGTGTCGGTACGGAACAATCTACTGATACTGCGATGAAGGTTGGCCGTCCTGGTGCCATTGTTGGCCGGGTTGGTTTGCCACACACGCCAAAGCAAGACATGGCAACGCCATTCTACAAGAACACCATCGTTGCCGGTGGCCCTGCTTCCGTAACGACTTATGACAAGGCAACCCTGCTGAAGGCGGTTCTTGATGGTGAAATCAATCCTGGAAAGGTCTTCACGAAGAGCTTTACCCTGGATCAAATTGACGAAGCCTACAAGGACATGGACCAACGGAAGGTTATTAAGTCTTACGTTAAGGTTTCTGATTAATACAAAAGCGAAAGAGACTGAGTTAATTCTTGGTCTCTTTTTTCTTTTGCTTCATTGTTGACAATTGTAAACATAAGAGTAAAATAATAACTGAAATTACAAATGTAAACAATAAACTGAAGGAGGCAATGATGATGGCTCAACTAATTACACTTATTGTTGCGATTGTTCTAATTGCGGGCATTTTATGGTGGTTCTTTGGTAAACACCAGCAAGAAGTCAGCGACGCTACTGTTAACAATGATTCCCAATCAGCAACGGTTGTCGTTAATGGCGGTTACTCCCCAGAGACAGTTGTTTTGAAGAAGGGGGTTCCAGCAAAGTTGCAATTTAACATGAAGGATCACACGGCATGTTTGTCCCACGTGGTCTTTGATCAATTGGGGATCAATAAGGACCTTACTAAGCAAGCGGTAACGACAATTGATATTCCAACCGACCAGGCTGGTGAATACAATTTTGCATGTGGAATGGACATGTTCCATGGGAAGGTGGTCGTTAAGTAATGAAGCTTAACAGTACTAATCGCTTCTGGATTGCCTTTATTCTGACAATCCCGATGCTGATTCAAATGTTGGCAATGCCTTTTCACTGGATGATGCCGGGCTATAACTGGGTAGCGTTGGTCACAACAACGGTTATTATGATCATCGGTGCTTGGCCATACTGGACTAGTGCGTGGGCGGCCTTTAAAAAACATAACGCGAATATGAATACGCTAGTGGCGATCGGTACTGGAATTGCTTACTTTTACAGCCTGTTTGCGATGGCGACTGGTCGGGCAGTCTACTTTGAAAGTGCGGCTTTCATCACGGTCTTCGTGTTACTCGGTGACACAATGGAAGAACGAATGCACGACAACGCCTCAAATGCACTCCAGAAACTGTTAAAGTTGCAAGTAAAGTCGGCATTAGTACAGCGTGATGGTCACTTTGTTGAAACGCCTTTGGAAGAAGTCCAGGTTGGTGACATCATTCAAGTTAAGCCGGGTCAAAAGGTACCGGTCGATGGGGTTATTACTAGCGGTCAATCAACGGTCGATGAATCCATGATCACTGGTGAAAGTATGCCAGTTCAAAAGCGCGTTGGCGACCAGGTTGTTGGGTCCACCATTAACGGTGATGGGGCGATTGAGTTCCGGGCCACGAAGGTTGGTAATGATACGATGCTGGCCCAGATTGTGGAAATGGTTAAGAAGGCGCAAACCAGTCACGCGCCGATTCAAAACCTCACCGACCGCATCTCTCAGATCTTTGTCCCAGCTGTCTTGATAATTGCGATCGTTACTTTTGCGGTGTGGTTCGTCTTCTTGCATGCAACAGCAGTCCAGGCAATGCTCTTTGCCGTGGCGGTGGTGGTTATTGCCTGCCCATGTGCGTTAGGATTGGCAACCCCCACGGCTCTGATGGTCGGTACCGGTCGCGCTGCTAAGATGGGTGTGTTAATCAAGGATGGCACCGCACTCGAAGAAATTGAAGACGTCAAAACCATTATCTTTGATAAAACCGGGACAATCACCAAAGGGCAACCGGAAGTTACTGATATTGTCGGCAATCAATCCCGGGTATTACGGATTGCGGCCAGTCTAGAAGCTTCGTCTGAACACCCGTTGGCGGCCGCAATTATGAGCAAAGCTAAAGACGAACAGGTGGATTACCCATCCGCAACCGCCTTTCAAGCACTTGAAGGGCGGGGCGTTACGGCAAAGGTCGATGGTGAAGTGGCCTTTGTCGGGAATGAACGCCTGACTGCAGATTACCAATTGCCAAGCCAGATGAAGCACCAATTGGATGAGCTTCAAGCGGCCGCCAAGACGGTTGTTATTGTTGGTTATGCCGGTCAGGTGATTGGTTTAATTGCTATTCAGGATGCGCCTAAGCCTAGTTCCGCAGCGGCAATTGCGGCTTTGAAGGCCCGGGGCTTGAAGACCGTAATGCTGACGGGGGATAACCAGCGGGTGGCCGATGCGATTGCCCAACAGGTGGGCATTGATCAGGTCATTGCAGGAGTCCTTCCTAACCAGAAGGCAGAACAAGTTCAAGCGTTACAAAAAGAGGGCAAGGTTGCCTTTGTCGGGGATGGTATTAATGATGCACCAGCATTGACGACTGCAGACGTTGGCATTGCAATGGGTTCAGGCACGGACATTGCAATTGAGTCTGGTTCCATCGTTCTTGTCCAAAATGACTTGAATGGTGTTGTACGAGCTCTTGATATCTCCAAGAAGACCTTTAACCGGATTAAGCTCAACCTATTCTGGGCACTAATTTACAACCTGATTGGGATTCCGATTGCGGCAGGGCTCTTTGTCTCCTTCGGCTTGCAACTCAGTCCAGAGATTGCTGCACTAGCCATGGCCTTTAGTTCGGTTTCCGTGGTTACGTCATCATTGCTCCTGAATCGGGTTAAGATTGCTGGAACTGTTACTGCATAAATTTATTGATTATTATTATGATTAAAAGCCGGACAATGAACCATACTAGATTCATTGTCCGGCTTTTGTAGAACTTTCATTTAATTAGCCTTTGATAGTGGCGATATAGATAATCGTATTTGAAGCCCTAGACCGGCAGCATATTTATTAAGGGTTGTTAATGTAGGAATAGAATCTAAGGCTTCCAGTTTTGCTAATTGGGGTTGAGACATGTGAATTCTTTTTGCAAAAGCAGATTGTGAGATTCCTTGCTTAATTCTTTGCGCTTCTAAGAAAGATAAAGTGTCTATAATTGAAAGCTCTTCTTTTGTTGCAACTGTTTGATTGTTGTCAATGTTTTCCCATTTCTTCATCATTTACCCTTCCTTTCATACCAGTCGTCTAAAAGGGATAACGCTTTTTCAATTTGCCTTGGGTCGGTTTCATTGCTTTTCTTTGTGTAATGATTGAGCAGTATGAATTTGTTTTGGTGCCAAACACCATAAAATACTCTTTCTGGCATGGGTCTTAATTCCCATATTTGGTGTCGATACCCCTTTAATTTTTTGGATTGCGGTGAATGTAACATTGGCCCAAGACTCTTCAACAGATTGATTTGATGGCGCATTTTCACATAAGTTGCTTTGTCTTGCTTTTGTTTACTGTGGGAAATTCGTAAAAAATAGTCAAAAGTCTCACTATGACTATTCTTATCCTCATAAAAAATTACTTGATACATAGCCCTTTTCCTTATTATAACTCATTTGCTATAAAATTATAGCATGATTGCTATAATTTGAATACAAAGAAATTGAATGGGTACCAATTGGAGTTGTATTAATGATAGCAGTTGTTTAGTATGAAAACCGTGATCATTTATATTTAGAATCTACTTACCGTTTCTTAATCCTTTTGAAAATTCACGAGCAATATTTTTAAGCCCTTTGCTGTCTTTGTGAATGTGATACAATGGTGTATGAATGCTGTTGAAAAACAGTAGAACGATACCATGAAGTCGGGATCAGGCTGGTCCCGGGTCATCCTCATTTAAGTGGGTGTAGTTCAAAAATACATAAAGGGAGTTTTTCTTATGATTCAAACAATCGATCTGAAAAAAGGTATGGTTTTTGAACGCGGTGGCAAGCTGCTCCGGGTTCTTCAAATTAACCACCACAAGCCTGGTAAGGGTAACACTTTGATGCAAATGGACATCCAAGACGTACGGACTGGTTCCATTGTTCACACCACGATGCGTCCATCTGAAAAGGTTGAACAAGTTAACGTTGATAAGCGTCAAGCTCAATACCTTTACGACCAAGGTGACTCTTCCGTATTCATGGACATGGAAAACTATGACCAATACGAAGTTTCTGCTCAACAATTGGGCGACGACAAGAAGTACTTGGTTGAAAACATGAAGGTTACTGTTAACTTTGTTGATGGTGAAATTGTTGGTATTGAACTGCCAACCACTGTTGAACTTGAAGTTGCTGATACTCAACCAATGATCAAGGGTGCTACTATCGATGGTGGTGGTAAGCCAGCTACCATGACTACTGGTTTAGTTGTTAACGTTCCTGCCTTCATCAAGAACGGTGACAAGCTGATCATCAACACCACTGATGGTTCATACAAGTCACGGGCATAACTAGAGTGTGAGGCCGTTAAAAGCCCTGTATGGCTAGCCTAGTAAGGTGCTTGAGGTGCAGAGCACATCAAGTATCCTTACGTAGCTAGACACTAAGGGCTTAGGCTGAACACGTTTCGACTCAGTTGCAGTAGAAACACTGCCCATAGTACAATTACGATCAAAAGTACGATACACAAAATAGTGTGTCGTACTTTTTAATTTTTCATTAGATGGAGGCCTCCCAATGGAAAAGATCACGGCATTGCGCGCTCAACAACGCGCTCAGATCATGAAGTCATTAACGGCCGACCAGGCGCGGGCGTTAAACGAATTTACCCGCTATGCGATGCTTTCCCAGTTTCATACCAACCATTACCTCCGCGATACCGACTGGGAGTTTCAGGGAATTGTGATTGACCCCTTGTACCACCTTGATCATGCCCACCGTGGACAAAACCTCTATTGTGACTGCGGGCGACGGCTCAAAAACCAGTTTATTCTGCGGTCCCGGTCAACTGGCCACCGCTTGGCTTTGGGGATTTCTCACTTTCAGCAACACGCTAGTATTCCAGAGACCGTGATCCGGGAGATTAAGCGCGGCATCAATGAGATCGACCTTTATCGGGATGCAATCTTAGCTGCTTATGCCCGGGGACGGCGTTTTCCCCACCAGCCATTTGATTATGTCCAATCACACCATGGTTTTGTCAATCGTGAAGCCAGTCTGTTTTACCAGCGGTGCCTCCTGTTTTCACAGGTGGACTTGCCACTTTTCCCCAATGATTATCAAGACCTGATGGCATTGGTAAAGGAAGTGCGGGTGGGCCACCGTCACCGCCTCAGTAAAGAAGAAGTTCGGCAAATTGTTACTGCAATTGCGGAAGACTGGCGCAATTTGAATCGTCAATTGAACCTATACGAATATCAGCTAACCCAAGCCGGTTTAACTAGTGACCACCTTCATCGCTTACAATTGAATGCGCTCAACTATGCGTTACGTCGTCACAAGAGCCGCTTTGTGGTGCATGATTGGAAGGCCGTTCGACAACTGAACCTGACCAAAGCACGGGCGCAGCAAGCAATCATTTTGCGCCAATTAGCTTTTTATTGGCAGGTGACTACTGACTGTCAGGCGATCAATACTGCGCGTAACCAACTGGGCCAAGTCTTAATCTCCCACCAACAAGCTCGTCAGTCTTCACGGCTCTATGCCGTTCAGGAAGGTCGTCAACTTGTCCAAGACGATTTGGGATAATAGTGACCCAAAGTTATATAATTGATGTACTAACACAAAGGAGTGCTTGCTATGGGTTCATTTGCGACATTGCCATCTGGCAAACCATGGTCGGGTAAAGCAACCGACCTGGTGAAACGTCACTTGCTGGTTGTGGGCCAAACTGGGAGTGGGAAGACAACCACGACCCTGTCTCTGTTAGACCAGTTACAAAAGGCTAATTACACGACGATTATTTTTGATCCAACGGGTGAATATGCCCAGTTGTCAAACGCGGTGACTTATCGCTTGGGGGACAATGCCTACCTGGAAGCAGGACAACTAACGGCTGACCAGCTCCAAGAGGCCCTCGACTTGCCACTGAATGACGAGTTAGCAGCTAAGATGCGCTCGGCAGTCACGGCCCTCCGTATTCAGGAAAATATCACCCAGAAAAGGGCGGTGTACCGCAAGTTGGGGGTTCCTATCAATCAATATGAGCGGCAAGCTGCTAAATTAGGGGCCTGGTCACGAAGCTTTGCCAGCGCCCGGTTAGCACAGCAACTGATCGAGGAGTTTATCATCCCGTATCCGGACAACCGGGCCGATTACCGTCTCCTTGGTCAACAATACGACCGGCAGACAATTAACCGCCTCTGGGGAGCAATCACGGCCATTCAGGCAGAGCTGAGTTCGGAACGCTTCCGGGTCTTATTTGATCCGGATCCGCATCCGGGAGTATTTAAGACCGAATTGAACTTCGTAATTAAAATGTTTCTGACCCACCAGACAAGTCACCGGACGTTGGTCATTGACTTGTCGGCGTTGAAACAATTTGAAAGTAGTCAACGGACAGTTATCTCACTGTTACTGAAGAATTTGTTAAATAGTCGGCTTCAAGGGAAAGCTAATTTCCCCGTCAATATTGTGATTGATGAAGCCCACCGCTACCTGCCAACAGATGAGCGGCAACTCGCTAACAACGGGATTTTCCAAGTTCTCCGGGAGGGGCGGAAAGTTAACCTGTCCATGACGTTAACGACGCAATCGCCACTGGATTTGCCAGCCCGCTTACGGTCACAATTTGCCCACTTATTGATTCACCACCTGGCGAGCGCTGATGAAATGACGAGTCTTGCCCAGGGTCACCATTTCTCCTTAGAACAGTTGATGAACCTGGCAACGGGACAAGCATTACTCGTTTTACCTAAGCAGGGAAACCAGTTAATTAACGTTAATTTACCAGATTGGTTCCGTGCTTAATGTAAAATTAAATGGTTGTTTGGAGAATGTGTGTTATACTTAACCAAGATTATTGTTAATCGAATCCAATAATCTACTTTGAATCACAAAAGGGACTGCGGCCTCGTGTCGTGGTCCCTTTTGTGATATTCAGAAGAATGATAAGATAAGAATGATTACGCATGGGAGGGACAATGATGATTGAATTATTTCACCGGAGATATTCATTTCCAAAAATTTTAACTTTTGGCTTTCTCATCATTATCCTCATCGGGACGCTCTTGCTTTCCTTGCCCATTTCTATCCGGCCGGGAGAAACGCCAGACTTCATGACAGCAATCTTCACTTCAACTAGTGCCACTTGTGTAACGGGGTTGACCCTAGTGCCGACCGCTACCCACTGGTCGTTGTTCGGCCAGGTAGTGATTGCCATGCTGATGGAAGTCGGGGGATTGGGCTTCATGACCTTTGCGGTAATGATGTCCTTGCTAATCCGGTCACGAATGCGGATGTCAACGCGCTTACTGACGCAGGAAGCACTGAACCTGGAACACTTATCGCAATTTAACGTGGTGTACCTCGTTATTCGGTTATCGTTGATTATTCAAGTTGTGGGGATGGTGTTCCTCTGGTTTGACTTCAAAAATCGTTATGGCTGGCTCAAGGGAATCTGGTTTAGCATTTTCCATTCGATCTCAGCCTTTTGTAACGCTGGTTTTGACCTGACTGGTAATAGCCTGGAAGACTATGTTCAAGACCCGTATCTCCTGACTGTGATGGCCGTATTAATTATTGCTGGTTCATTTGGGTTCCTGGTCTGGCAAGACCTCCTGCTTTTCCATAAGCGCCGTCGTTTGTCTCTGCACACTCAATTGGTGTTGCGGACGGGTGCCGTTTTGTTTATCCTGTCAGTGATTGTTTATGCCATTACTGAGCACAATTTGGCCCAGTTATCTGACCACCTAACATTTGGTCAACGGGTATTTAATACGATCTTCATGTCAATTACTCCCCGAACGGCCGGCTTGACGACCTTTCCATACACGAAACTCAGTGCGGCCGGGATTTCATTTACCATCATTTTGATGTTTGTCGGTGGGGCACCAGGATCAACTGCCGGGGGGATTAAAACGACGACCATTGGCTTGCTGGTAATTCAAAGTATAGCAACCTTGCGTGGTCAACGTGACACCACCTTTGCCCATCGGCGCTTTACGGACGAAAACATTTTCCGGGCACTGACTTTAATGGTTGTCGCTCTGGCATTTTTATTGATCGCAATTTTAATCTTGGTTGAGACCCAGGCATTACCGAAACACGACTCCTTGGCTTATGTTACCTTTGAAGCTACGGCGGCATTTGGGACAACCGGGATTTCGTTAGGAATTACCCCGAGCCTAAACTTGGCCGGAAAATTGGTGATCATGGCACTGATGTTTGTCGGGCGGGTTGGTATTTACACCGTTATGTACTCGATCTTCAATGCCCATCCTAAACAACTGGATTATCGTTATCCAAAGGAGAGTGTCTTAATTGGCTAGAAAAGAAAGCTTCGCAGTTATTGGTCTCGGCCAGTTTGGTGCATCGCTGTGTGAATCATTGGTCGATGCGGGCCAAGAAGTACTAGCGATCGATGTGAATGAAGAAGTCGTCAACGAATATGCTGACCAGGTGATGCGGGCAGTAATTGCAGATGCTCAAGATGAAGATGCCTTACGCGACCTTGATATCGGCCACTTCGACCACGTTTATATTTCGATTGGTCAAAATATTGAAGCCAGTATCATGGCAACCTTGATTACCAAAGAGTTAGGTGCTCCCGACATCATCTGTCGGGCGGAAAACGCCAACCATGCTCGGGTCCTCGAAAAAATTGGCGCTAATCAGGTTGTGCGCCCAGAACACGACTTGGCCAAGCGACTGGTCTTCCAGCAGCTCAAC
The DNA here is from genome assembly GCA_944326735.1 of uncultured Limosilactobacillus sp. The sequence goes on from CALVFC010000004.1 coordinate 21,685, forward strand.
CCCAGCGTTGTTGACTATGTACAATTGAGTAAGGAAACGACGTTAGCGGAAGTTAACGTTAACAATCCAAAGTTCTTTGGTAAGACGTTGGATGAACTGGACTTCCGAAACCGGTATAATGTCAATGTAATTATCATTGTCGGTGCTGATGAAAAGGTAAACCAAATGCCGCAAGCGGATGATATTATCCGGCCACACGACAAGATTACGGTCGTTGGGGAACTGAAGGCTATCCGGCATTTGAATGATATCGTGGGTTAAGAGGTAAGAAGCATGAAAATCTTTCTAACAATCATTGTTATTATTTTGTTGGTAATTGTGGCTATTTACGCCCACACCTTGTTTAGAGGACGGGGGTTGATCTGGCAACAAATCTTGAAGGATCTAAATATTCCCGAACAGTCACAAGTCGCGGAACTGGGGCTTAATTACGCGGGGCTCTTTGTCCTTGTCGCCCAACAGTTAAAGGCCCCTGGTAAGGTTGTCGGTGTAAATATTGGAAAGCCGGAAATCGGCCAACGGGAACAAAAGCGCATTACCGAAAATCGTGTGGCTGACCGGGCAAAGATTGTTGACGGTGACCTCCTCAACTTACCCCTAGATAACCGGACCTATGACTACGTTTTCTCTAGTTTTAGCTTCCACAGTGTGAAGCCAGCGATCAACCGGGGCCGGGCAATTCAAGAAGCGGCGCGGGTGTTGAAGCCGGATGGCCAACTAGTCATCGTGGACTTTGGCCCCATTAATGAATACGAATCCATTCTCAACAATATGGGCTTCCAAAACGTCCGGGTAGTTTCCACTGGCTGGATTGGCTGGTGGGGTGGCCCTTGGTTAGGTACTAAGGTCTTAGTTGCTAGTCGTTAATAATAAATACTAAAACTCCTCATATCCGTTTCGGGTATGGGGAGCTTTTAATCTGGCGTGGATAACGAATTCAGTTGTATGATAGTAGTCAGCATATCAAGTGGAGGAAGATCAATGGATTTACAAACAGTACAGTTAACGCAACCATACTCGCACCTCGATATTTACCATAGTGATACGACCGTCCCGTTGCCGGGTCTGGTAATCATTCCTGGCGGTTCCTACACCAAGGTCGCTGACCGTGATTCTGAACGGGTGGCGGTCACCTTTGCCAGTCAGGCATTCCAAACATTTGTGGTCCGCTACCCCGTTGTTGAACACCGGAGCTATCAAGATGCCAAGGTGGCTATTGCGCAAGCATTTGAATATCTAGTGAACCACGCGCAAGAGCTGGATTTGGATCCACAACAGCTCGGCATTATTGGTTTCTCTGCTGGTGGTCAGTTGGCAGCCGCTTATAGTAACCGTCCTGACACCAAGGCTAAGTTTGCGGCCCTGGGTTATCCCGTTATCCAGCCCCTGATTGATGAACGGATGGGAGTGACAACGGAAAACGTCGCTGAACTAGTGAATGACCACACTCCCGAGACGTTCATGTGGGGGTCGATTAACGATGAGCTGACGCCATACTTGGACCACATTGCCGTGTATGCTCAGGCTTTGGCGGAACACCACGTTAAGTTTGAATTGCATGAATTTGCGACCGGTAATCATGGCATGGCTTTGGCTAATTACTATACCGGGATAGTCAATCGTAACCGGACCGATGACCACCTTGCTAAGTGGTACCCGCTATTTTTGGAATGGTTCAGTCGTTGGCAGGCGTCGCGAGCGTAACCTGACTACTGGCGACTTCATCGATGAAATGGCGGTCATGTTCAATAAACAGCAGGGATGGACGAACGTCCTTAATCAGTTGAATTAGCTGGTCCTGATTTTCAATGTCTAAATAATTTAATGGTTCATCCCACAGGTAAAGTTGAGCTGGTTCCACCAATGAGCGGGCCAGCTCAACTTTTTTCTGTTGCCCCATGCTCATGTCCTCGATTCTGGTGGTAAATGTTTTGCGCTCCATCCCCAACTTCCGCAGCATATTTAATAGGTCCTCATATGGTAAGTGCTTTTGCTTAGCAAAGTCACGCAGGGAGCCATGGAAGCCAGTATAGTGCTGGTGGACAACGCTGATTGTAATTCCGTTGGCCACTTGGATCTTTCCGGTGACTGTCCCGGTAAAGTTATTCTGGATGGCCCGGAATAAGCTCGATTTGCCACTGCCGTTGTCAGCACACAGGGCGACTTGGTCGTGGGGATTGACAGCCAGTGACAAATCATGAAAGAGTGACCGGCCATTAATTGCGAGGCCCACGTGTTGTAACGCTAACAACGGGTCATGATGACTCGGCTGAACATTAATCGTCAGGGGAACCACTGTCTCCACCTCATTGAGCAATCCTTGCTTTTGTTCAATCTGGTTATCTAAGCGGTGGTTCAGTACCACCGACTTTTTCATCATTTTAGCGGCCTTCGCGCCAATGAAGCCTTTGTCAGCGTGCGCGTTATGTTGTTTCTCTTTTTCGGCGTTTTGGGCCCACTGCTGGCGTTGTTGCTGAGCCTGCTTAAGCCGGTTGATTGACTTATGAAGTTGCTGGTTTTGGCTGATGGCGGTGTGGTCCCGCCGTGCCTTTTGGCCGAGGTAAGTCGAATAATTACCTTGTTCCACCACTATTTGTTGGCGTTCAATTGCAATAATGTAGTCAACAATCTGATCGATAAAGACCCGGTCATGACTTGTGACGATGAAGCCGGTCTTCTTATGCCGGAGATAGTCTGCCACTTGCGCACGGCTATGTTGGTCTAAGTGGTTAGTGGGTTCGTCCAATAGGGCAAAATTATTGGACTGGGCAAAGATGGCCGCGAGCATGAGCTTGGTTTGCTCACCACCACTTAGTGTCGAATAAGGCTGCCATAGTAGGGCGGGGTCCATTTGCAAATAATTTATTTCCCGCTCCAGTTGCCATTCTTCAATTGCCGGGAGTGCTGCACTAATTGCATTCCAAGCCAGGTCATCGCTATCGGTGATGGTTAGCGGAAAGTAGGCGAGGGGGATGTCAACATTAATTTGTCCCTGGAATGGTAATTGCTGTTGCAACAGTCTCAATAGGGTTGTTTTGCCCCGCCCATTCCGTCCCACTAAGCCGAGTTTCCAATCGGTATTGAAGTCTAATGAGCAGTGGTCAAATAGTGGTGCTTGCCCGTCATAGGCAAAGGTAAGGTTTTTAATTGTAATTGGTGTCAAAAAATCACGTCCTTTTGGTGATACGAAAAAAGGCCTGCTGGAAAGCAGACCTAATGGGACCCAAAAAGGACGCAAATACGCGTTTTCAGGAATCATTCATGTTTGTTCATTCTACTTTCCAGCAATCCCGTGCCTAAACATGGAATAACTATTCGGTTGAGTAGAATTAGAACAACAATGGATGATTCCTCCTTTTATTTACTGATTTGAATATACCAGACGACCTATTTAGAAGTCAAGGCTAATTGAACTCGCCATCGGCAATCTTGTCTAAGAGAGGGCGTGATGGGATGAAGAACAGCTGTCCAGACAAGATGTCGGAGAAGGATAGCAGGTAGTCGCCCTTGTCGAGCATGTTTTGCAGCATTGTCTTCGTAACCTTCCAGTACCGGGAGTAACCGATAAAGTAGGTTCCAGTATTGCCAGAAGCGGGGTCAGAATATGGGACGTTCATCCGGACAATCTTTTGTTCGACCCCGTTGATCTTAGCCTGGGAGGCAACGTTGTGGGCATTGCTGAACTTTTCCCCGTCTTCTAGTTCCAGGTCAGAGAATTTCTTCCGCCCAACCGCTTTTTCTTGGGTTTCTGTCGTTAATTTATTAAGGACTGTCCAGAAGACTCGTTACTTTAGTGACGAGATGAATGGTCTTTGATCATCTTTAGCTAATCATAAAAGTAACTATTTTGATAGAATTAATTGAGAAGGAAGGTGAGTATGTTGACCATAATTAAGGGTGTAAAGCTTCGACTATATCCTAATGTTCATCAAACGGATCAATTGTGGCAAATGTTTGGTAATAATCGTTTCGTTTGGAACCAGATGTTAGCAATGGCTAAAGAGCGATATATTAATAATCCACATAGTCATTTCATCAATGAGTACGGAATGAACTATCTGTTAAAGCCACTTAAAAATCAATATCAATTCTTAAAACATAGTGATTCAACTAGCTTACAAGTGGTTAATCATGACCTAGCACAAGCCTTTAAGATGTTATTTAAGCACCAAGGCGGGTATCCACGGTTTAAGTCACGCCACCAGGTGCGCCAGTCGTATACAGGAAGATCTGGCTGCCAGGTGCTCGCCAAACGGCGAGTTAAGTTGCCTAAACTAGGCAGTATAAGAACTAGTAAAACGAATCAGCTTAACAACGGCAAAATCAAGCGATATACGGTTAGCTTAGAACCAACTGGACGGTATTATCTTTCTCTCCAAGTCGAGGTTGAAGCACCACAAGTGTTACCTAAAACGGGACGAACTGTTGGGCTTGACGTTGGGTTAGCGGATCTAGCAATCAGCTCTGATGGTATGAAATACGGGACTTTTAACGCTCGTTGGGCAGAAAAGCAAGCCATTAAGTGGCAAAGTAAGTACGCTAAGCGTAAGCATCAAGCCACCATCGCAGTTAGACAATGGAATCATAACCATAAGACCGGCAAAGAAGAGCTAACTGACTATCAAAATTGGCAGCGGGCCCGACAACAAAAGGCCCGTTACCAAGCAAAGGTAGCGAACCAGCGCAAAGACTATTTACATAAGTTGACAACAAACTTAGTTAAACAATATGACGTGATTGTAATTGAAGATTTGAAAACCAAGAATCTCCAAAAGAATCATCATTTAGCTAAGTCGATTGCCAACGCTAGTTGGTATCAATTCCGGACTATGTTGGAGTACAAATGCGCTTGGTATGGCAAGAAACTCATCATGGTGAAGCCTAACTATACCAGTCAGATTTGTAGTCAATGTGGTTATCATAGTGGCCCCAAACCACTCAAAGTTCGTGAATGGACATGCTTAAAGTGTGGCACCCATCACGATCGAGATGTTAATGCGGCAGTTAATATCTTGCAGAAAGGATTAAAAGCCGTTGGCTAGGGACTAGCCGTGGTAAGAGAGAGGAGTTCTGTAAGTTATTCGGCATACCGATATAACATCCTAAATACTACTTCGTGTTCCCAGAAGCTTGGTCATTGATGGCCGAGTAGTTCACTCCAGATGTCCATGTGATGACGCCATTTTTGGGCAAAGGCATAGGAGCCATTCTCAAAGAAGGGGTCTTCATCACCAATAATGGCATAGTCAGCGGCATCTTCCACTTGCGGGTTTTCGGTGCCATCGATAAAGCCGATGAGTGCTCGTCCTTCAAAGTAATGGAAGCCCTTCGTTTCGTCGACAACTGTGGTGAAGTCCCGTAAGAACAACATGACTTATAAACAGCCGCTTCATCGTTGGCCCGAATGTGGAGGAAGAGGTCACCCTTGGTAGCGGGCATTTGGTACTTAGGACCCGTTAACGTTTGGTAGGTTTCCAGCTCCTTTGCTTGATCCTGCCGGTTTAATTCCAAAACAGTGAATTGAACATGTTCACCAGCGTCTTTCCAGACATCTTGTGCTTGACTTGGGTTCATTGACATATCGTGATACTCCTTCCAGATCTAAGTTATCGTTCCACCATCTATTATATCGTAAAATTGCCGTTAATCCCCGTGACAATCACCAGATGACAGCTTGCAAGTGAATTCGTGTAAGCGGTAAAATGTTAGTGAAGCTTTTCTCAATAGATTAAGAGATACGGGGTGATGAAATGCAGACTGAGAAAGCACAAAAAAAGCATCGGTTCCATATGCCATCGGCGTTCACAATCCTCTTTGCCATTATTGTTGTTATTGCTATTTTGACGTGGATTATTCCAGCCGGGACGTACGCAACTGATAAAGCCGGGAACATTATTTCTGGTACGTATAAGGCCGTGGCCAGCAAGCCACAAGGAATCTGGGATGTCTTCATGGCGCCAGTCATTGGGATGGTCGGTGATAAGAAGACTGAAGGGGCCATTTCAGTGTCCCTGTTTATCCTGGTCATCGGTGGATTCTTAGGGGTTGTTAATAAGACGGACGCCCTTAACCAGGGAATTAGTTCAATCGTCCACCGTTACAAGGGTCGGGAAAAACACCTGATTCCGATTCTGATGATCCTGTTTGCCCTCGGTGGTTCTACTTACGGGATGGGTGAAGAAACGATTGCCTTTTACCCACTCCTGATTCCAGTCATGATGGGGGTTGGCTTTGACTCCTTGGTTGCCGTAGCGATTGCCTTAGTTGGGACCCAGGTTGGGTGCTTAGCATCAACGGTGAACCCGTTTGCGACCGGGGTTGCCTCCCAAACCTTGAACATTTCACCCGGTGACGGCTTAGGTTCTCGGATTTTGTTACTGATCATTACAACGGCGGTCAGCATCATTTATGTTTACCACTATGCTTCCGTGATTGAAAAGGATCCCACCAAGTCCTTGATTTACGACCAACGGGCAGCCGATGAAGAACGGTTTGCTATTAAGACCCGAACTAGCGATGATACGCCAATGTCTGGTCGCCAAAAGGCCGTTATCTGGCTCTTTGGATTAACATTCGTAATCATGATCCTGGGACTGATTCCGTGGACCAACCTTAACCCACACTGGACATTCTTTGACCAGTTTACTAAGTGGCTAACGGGTATCCCAGTCATTGGTACGTTATTGGGCCATGATATGGCACCACTGGGCACGTGGTACTTCAATGAAATCACGATGCTCTTCCTCCTCATGTCCGTGATTATCATGTGGGTTTACCACATGAAGGAAGGCGAGTTCATGGACGCCTTTATGAAGGGGATGGCCGACTTCCTGAGCGTTGCCATTATTGTGGCGGTTGCTCGTGGTATTCAAGTCATCATGAACAACGGGATGATTACCGGGACTGTCCTTCACTGGGGTGAGTTAGGACTGCACGGTTTATCACAAAGCGTCTTCATTATCCTGACTTACATTTTCTACATTCCAATGTCATTCTTGATTCCATCAACTTCCGGACTGGCGGCGGCAACAATGGGGATAATTGGTCCCCTGGGTCACTTTGCCCACGTTTCGGGGAGCTTAGTGATCACGGCTTACCAAGCCGCTTCTGGATGGGTCAACCTGATTACACCAACATCTGGGGTTGTCATGGGGGCCTTAGCAATTGCCCACGTTAACGTCAGCGTTTGGTGGAAGTGGATGTTGAAACTGATGATCTACCTGTTCATCATTACCTGTGTATTCTTAGGTGTTGCTGCAGTACTTTAGGAGATGTGCGAAATGAGTAAAATCGTTAATGAACAAGAACAACAAGCGGCCGTTAAAGCCCTGGAACGGCTGATTTCCGTTCCATCTTATAACCAAGAAAAAGCAGCTGGTGCACCATTTGGCCAAGGCGTGCGGAACGCCCTGGACGAAATGATGAAGATCTGTGACGAATTAGGCTTTAAGACCTATGAAGATCCAGCTGGCTACTATGGCTATGCTGAGGTTGGTCAGGGTGACAAGGTCTTTGGTGTCATTTGCCACCTTGATACTGTACCGGCAGGGGACCTGGCAGCCTGGGAGCACGACCCATTTAAGGGAACGGTCATTAATAATGCTGTTTATGGTCGTGGGGCCCAAGATGATAAGGGACCGGGAATTGCGGCCCTCTTTGCTGTTAAGGCCTTGATGGACCGTGGTTACCAATTTAAGCAACGGATTCGGTTCATTTACGGGACCGATGAGGAAATCCTGTGGCGGGGGATTGCCCAATATAACAAGAAGGAATCACCCATTGACTCTGGAATTTCCCCAGATGCAGAATTCCCATTGATCTATGCGGAAAAGGGTCTGCAACAGTCCTACTTGGTTGGGCCTGGTACCGATCAATTGAAGATCAGCTTGAAGAACGCCTTCAATGCGGTGCCTGATAAGGCTGTTTATGATGGCCCTAAGTTAGCGGAGGTCAAGGCAGCGTTGGACCGGCACGGCTTCAAGTACAATGATGATGGAGACTCCATTACCGTCTTAGGGAAATCAGTTCACGCAATGCTAGCACCCCAAGGGACCAATGCTGTTTTACGGCTCGCAATCGCCCTTGACGAAGTCTTTGACTTTAAGCCGCTCGACTTTATTGGTAAGCTCTTCAAGGAAGATGCGACTGGTTCAAACGTTTTAGGGGATGTCGAGGATGAATCCGGTCACTTAACCTTCAACATTTCGAGTTTGGAGATCAACGAGAAAGAGACGCGGATGCAAATTGACCTGCGGATTCCCGTTACGATTGACCGGGATAAGTTGATTGAAGAGTTGAGCAAGAAGGTGGCTCCATATGACCTGAAGTACGTTCACTTCGACTACCTGGCCCCATTGTACGTACCAAAGGATACCAAGCTGGTCCAAACCTTAATGGACGTTTACAAGGAACAAACGGGTGATCAGGACGCCACCCCACAGATTTCCGGTGGGGCAACGTTTGCCCGGACAATGCATAACTGTGTGGCCTTTGGTGGAATGTTGCCAACAACGCCCGATTACATGCACCAGGCCAACGAACAATGGCCATTGCCTGACATGTACAAGGCAATGGAAATCTTTGCCCAAGCTATTAAGCGGTTAGTGTGTGACTAATTACATAACAGATTGTATCCAAAAAGCGGTACCTGAGGATTTCAGGTACCGCTTTTGGTGTATTTCAACGTTCATTATGGGAGATGTTAATTGGAAAGGGTTTGCTAATGCACGTTGAGATTATTTAGGAGATGTAATTCAATTACTTTTGAACAAAGAATTCTTCGCCGTTGGCAGTAATGGTGAAGGTCTTGTTAGCAGCGTCTGCATCAAGAACAGCAACGTTGTTACCATCTTTGTCTTGACGAGTGATCTTGATCGTCGTGTCAGAAGGGGTTTCAACCTTGATAGAACCATCCAAGTCAAAGGCCGCAAACTTGTTCCGCCAGGAGAGGAGCTTCAACAGGTTAGCAACAACTGGACGTTGAACTTCCTTAGCAACTTCTTCTTTAGTGTAGTAGTGACGGTTGATGTTCCGACCTTCCTTGGTCTTTTCGAGCAATTCAAGGTCGTTGGAACCAGCCAGTAAACCAACGTAGTAGATCATTGGAATACCAGGGGCAAAGATTTGAATAGCACGGGAAAGCAAGTAAGCCTTGTCGTTGTCACCTAATGCTGAGTAGTAAGTGGAGTTGATTTGGTAGATGTCCAGGTTGTGGTATTCAGCACTGGAGTACTTCCGCTTAACGTTAGCACCAACCTTGTACAGTTCGTTAGAAGCGTATTTGATTTCGTCATCAGTTAAGATGTCCTTGGCATCAACAACCCCAATACCATCGTGAGTGTCCAGGGTAGTAAATTGCTTCATTGGGCACATCTTCAACCACTTAGCCAAACGGTTGGTCTTGCCAGAGTACATCGTGTAGAGAGTGGTCATTGGCAAAGCAAAGTCGTAAACAAAGTAACCGTGCTTGGAGATCTTAGCAGGGATAGTGTAGTGTTCGTGAATTTCAGGTAAGATTTGGGCCTTGTATGGGGCCAGGATTTCACGAATTTCACCTAAGAGGTCCCAAATTTCTGGTTCAACGAAGAAGTCGTTGGTATCAGCCTTCTTAACGGCGTAAGCAAAGGCATCCAAACGAATTAAGTCGGCACCGTGCTTAACCATGTCAGTCAAAGTTTGCTTGAAGAATTCGTTAGCAACCTTGCTCTTGACGTTGATATCGATTTGTTCTTCACCGAATGTGTTCCACAGGTGTTCCTTAGTACCATCATCGAAGTCGATTTCTTGTTCCGGAGCCTTGTCCTTCCGCTTGTAGATCTTGTCAATGTCTTCTTGGGTAGGACGGCCTTTACCAGCAGCTTCCCAGAACTTTTCCCAACGAATGAAGAAGTCACTGTACTTAGAAGCGTCGTGGTTCTTCTTGAAGTCTTGGTACATTACGGACTTCTTGGAAATGTGGTTAATCATGAAGTCAAACATTAAGTAGTAGTCCTTACCAAGGGCTTCAACGTCATCCCAATTACCAAATGCTGGATCAACAACATCGTAACGGTATGGGGCAAAACCACGGTCACCAGTTGATGGGAAGAATGGCAGTAAGTGCACACCACCAATAGCGTCACCAATGTATTCCTTCAAGACTTCATGAGTTTCCTTAATGTTCTTGGCCATGGAGTCAGAATAGGTGATTAACATTGCTTTGTTTTGAATTGGCATAATTAAAAACCTCCAAATAAATTAATTAGCTTTTTGAGAACGACGAGTTGCAAAGAAGATAATGATCCCGATCAGAATCAGTACGGCACCGTAGACTGGGAATGGAGCAGCTAACCCGAAACCGGATAATGGCTTACCCAGCAGGGCGTTTGTCCATTGACCAACCGTTGGTGAGAAGAATGAACCGAAGTTGAAACCAATCAAGCACAGTGAAGTAACCAGGGGCTGCTTGTTAGACGGTGCTAGGTCTGGCAACAGGTTGAAAATCAATGGTGAAACCAATTGCAGTGGGAAACCGATCAGCAAGAGACCGATAACCATCATGACAAAGTTGTGACCAGCAAAACCGAATAAGAAGTTCGAAAGGGCCATTAAGCCAAGACCAAGGTACACTGTACCGAAGCCGAGCCGCTTTTGAATGGAACCGTAGAAGAGGCCACCCAGTGTGGCACCGATTAACATCAGAGATAAGAACATTGATGAACCGGTGTAGTTGCTACCGTTGATGGCAACGGATAAACCAGGGAACCGATTTTCCATTCCAATGTAGTCGATACAAAGGATGAAGGCGAAGAGTACTAAGAGGTAAACAACGGGACTAATCTTAGTGATCTTTTTTGGTTCGTCCGTGATTTCATCCGCTAAGTCATCTTCAGAAACTTCTTCGTCTTGCGAAACACTGTCATCCGGAACCCGAATGGCAAAGAAGAAGAGGACAACGAATGCCAAAGCGTAAACCAGGAAGGAAGTGTGCCAGCCAGCAACACTGAGCAGTAACCCCGCAATTGCTAAGGTACATGCCTGCCCGATCTGCTCGGCAGCTGCCCGCCAGCCTAGCATTTGGGCCCGGGTGCTACCTTCAT
>CALVFC010000005.1 GCA_944326735.1 uncultured Limosilactobacillus sp.
GGTCAGAAATCATTTCACAAACCACGTAACCGGCACCGAATTCCTTACAAATTACCCGAAAGGCCGAGTTGGTGACCCCGGCCATTGGTGCAACAACAACCTGGTTAGGAATCGTGACGTTGCCAATTTGCCATTCCATATTTTCACCTCAATTTTAAATTTGGACTGTGCTGGCAACAATCCATCATAAATAACCCAATCATCATAGCACATCAATTCTTGAGAAACCAATCGTTACTCTTGATCAGTTGCTGGTTGATCATCAATGCTGTCGTAAATCTTTTGTAACTCTTCTTCGTTAAATTCGTACTTTTTACCGCAGAATTGGCAAACCGCTTCTGCATGGTGATCCTCTTCAATTAATTTCTTGAGATCCTTCTTAGAAACTGTGGATAAGGCGTGGGCAAACCGTTCCTTAGAGCAATCACACCGGTAAGCAACAGGCATCGTTTCAAGAATCTTTAGTTCATCCCCAAACATCCGCTTCAGAATATCTTCTGGCGTATCACCGTCGCGCAACATTTCAGATACCAATGGCATGTCCTTGATCTTGTTTTCTAGTTGACTAATTTTATCGTCACTAGCACCTGGCAGCACTTGGACTAAGAAGCCACCGGCAACTTGAATACTCTCATCTGGTTGAACAAAGACGGACAAGCCCACAGCTGATGGAATTTGTTCAGACTGCGCCAGGTAGTAAGTAAAGTCTTCGCCTAGTTCACCAGAAACTAAGTTCACTTCACCGGTATAAGGGGTCTTATCACCTGGTGCAACTTTGGTAACGGAAAGCACCCCCTGGTTACCAACCGCCCCAGCAACGTCGATCTTGCCTTCTTTTTTTGAAGGGAGGGATACATGAGGATTCCCCATGTATCCTTTAACGGTCCCTTGGGCAGTACCATCAGCGATGATAAAGCCAACCGGACCGTTGCCCTTGATCTTAACGGTCATCCCCGCTTCACCTTGTAAACCAGCCGTTGCCAATAAACATGTCCCAATTAACGTCCGACCAAGCGCAGCTGAAGAGGCACTCCAGGTATCATGAATTTCATGCGCTTTTTCTACCATTTGCGTGGCGTTAACGGCATAAGCCCGAAATTTTCCATCCTTACTGATGGCCTTTACTAAATAGTCAGTTGATTTCATAAATTATTCTCCTTCCGAAAAAAACGCGAGGACCACCAATAAGTAGGTTTCTCCCGTTTCCTGTCATTAATAATCTGAATTATCAGAGTTACTGTTAGAAGCTGAGCTGTCACTAGCAGCTGGTGAATCATCATTTGGGTGGGCAGCAGAACTAGGTGTGTCACTAGTATCGCTAGCGCTATCCTGGTCAGCAATTTGATCATGATGTTCTTCAGCAGCTGAGTGCTTTTCATCTTCAATCCGTTCAAGAGCCCGCTTGGATTCTTCAAAGGTCTGTGCACGGACTTCTTCATCCGCTGCAGCAATGTCCTTTTCAGGCATCTTACCAGTCTTGTACAAGGATAAGATCTGCTTTTCATCCAGGGTCTCGTACTTGAGCAGAGCTTCCGCAATGATCTTATGTTGTTCACGGTGAGTTTCGATGATGTGCCAGGCCGTTTCATGACCTTCACGTAAAATCCGCCGAACTTCTTCATCAACTAATGCCGCGGTCTTCTCAGAGTATGGTGACTGATCATAACCTTGACCAGTAAAGACTTGATCAGAGCTTTGCAGCTCAACTGGACCAATCTTGTCACTCATCCCGTACTGGGTAACCATCGCCCGGGCAATTTGCGTCGCCTGTTCAAAGTCATTCGATGCACCGGATGATTGAGACTTGAAGATTAATTCTTCAGCAGCCCGACCACCCATCAGTCCAGCAATCTGCTCTTCAGCATTCTTCTTGGACATCAGCATCTGGTCTTCACGCGGTAACATGATCGCATACCCGCCGGCACGTCCACGAGGAACAATCGTAACCTTGTGAACAACCCGGGCATCGTTAAGCACCAGCCCAACGATTGTGTGTCCAGCTTCGTGGAAGGCCACTGTGCGCCGTTCCTGCTTGGATTCAACACGATCACGCTTAGCTGGACCGGCGATAACCCGATCTTCAGCTTCATCTAAGTCTGCCGCGTCAATCTCATTCTTGTTGCGCCGGGCAGCAAGTAATGCCGCTTCGTTCAGCAGGTTAGCAAGGTCTGCCCCAACAAAGCCAGGAGTTTGCTTAGCAATTTCCTTCAAGTCAACATCTGGTGAAAGTGGCTTGTTCTTCGCGTGAACACGTAAGATGGCTTCACGGCCCTTAACATCAGGCCGACCGACCAAGATCTTCCGGTCAAAACGACCTGGCCGCAACAGGGCAGGATCAAGAACATCAGAACGGTTAGTAGCAGCCATCACAATGACCCCTTCGTCACCTTGGAACCCGTCCATCTCAACCAGTAATTGGTTCAGGGTCTGTTCACGTTCATCGTGGCCACCACCCATTCCGGCACCACGACGACGACCAACGGCATCAATTTCATCAATGAAGATGATCGCTGGTGCGGCCTTCTTAGCCTGGTCGAATAAGTCACGAACACGGCTAGCACCGACACCGACAAACATTTCCACGAAATCAGAACCGGAAATCGAGAAGAATGGCACTCCTGATTCACCGGCAACGGCCTTGGCAAGCAAGGTCTTACCAGTACCTGGAGGACCCTCGAGAAGAACACCAGATGGAATCTTCGCACCTAAACGGGTGAATTTCTTTGGATTCTTCAAGAATTCAACAACTTCAACCAGTTCTTGTTTTTCTTCCTCTTCACCGGCAACGTCAGAGAAACGAACCTTGTTCTTCTTGGCATCGGCTGGTTTGGCCTTGGTTTTACCAAAGCTCATTACACCACGACCGGCACCACCCTGACCGGCTTGGCCCATCATCATGTAGAAGAAGAAAATCATAATGACAAGCGGCAGCACAGTCAGTAACAGGTTCATCCAAACACTGTTTGATTCCTCAGCCCGTGTACTAATCTTGACGTTATCCTTATCAGCATACTTTTGCAGTTGGCTGACGGTGACGTCGCTTTGCAGCACAGAGCTTTGGAAATGCTTAACTTCAGTGTTGCGTTGTGCAGCAAATCCGAAACTGTTGGCAGAGTCATTATCAGCTTTTTGCGGTTTCCGGTAAGTCCCGGTAATCTTGTAGACCCCACCGTTTGGTTGTAGCTGGACATTCTTCACTTTGTTACTCTTTAACTCAGAGATAAACTCGCTTTGTGAGACTGTCTTGCTTTGTCCATTGGATTGGTTTCCCCCAAAGAAAAAGTAGGCAATTCCCATAATGCACAAGAAAATCACTGCGTAGAAGAGAACGTTATGAGTAAAATTGTTTCTACGATTGTTATTCATAACAACCTCCTATCTACCAGCTAGTGATATTTTTTAATTGTAGTGATAATCATAGCATATCTGACAAACATTGACCATTAATTAAATCACTGAATTTTACCAGTAATTCAATCGCCTAATTTTCATAAATGGCTGGCTTCAAAATGCCAACATATGGCAGGTTTCGATAAAAGCCCTTGTAGTCTAATCCATAGCCAACAAGGAACTCATTGGGCACGTTAAAGCCAACGTAATCAGCCTTAACATCCACTTTTCGTCCTTCTGGCTTATCCAACAAAGAGCAAACCTTGATGCTGGCGGCCCCCCGTTCTTTCAATAGGTCCACTAGGAACTTCAGTGTCCGTCCCGTATCAACAATATCTTCCATGATTAAAACATGGCGACCCTTCACGTCAGAGTTCAGGTCCTGAACCAGCTTAACTTCACCGGTTGAATGTGTGCCCCCATAATAGCTAGAAACATCGATAAAATCTAGCTGGAGCTTAATATCCATTCGTTCAATCATGTCAACCGTGAACAGCACCGCGCCTGTCAGAACAGAGATCACTAATGGCCGCTTGTCTTGATAATCAGTGCTCAACTGCGCAGCCAATTTATTCATGCGATCAACAATCATTTCTCGACTATATAAAACCCGTTCAATATCGTTATTCATGCTTCTCTCCTTTTTTGCGTCGTTGACCAACGTAAAAGTGAACCCACCGCTGGAGGTAATCTGCTGGGCGGTCAAACCATGACCATTTATACACCACCAGAGCTAGGACCTGACCTTCAGCAAGGGTTAAGACCCTTTGCTGGGGGCGAATTGCCACTGGTACCTTTTGATCAATTAAGATGCGGCGGACCGCTTGGTGCTTACCATTCTTTAATCGCAGCTGATCACCAGGTTGCCATTGACGAATATGCAAAGGAAACTGCTCCTTGGGTAGCCACATTTCCATTACTTTGTCTTTCTCATTGTCAAAAAAATCTGATGTAGTAGATACTGCAAGCTGGTGGTCCGCATCAAGCAAATACCAATGCTCAAATTTTACCACAGAATCCGAAGGGGATTGCGGTTGAACACTAACTTTGTTCCTCTTTTTAACAGATACTACTGAATAGTCTTTTATGAGTTGAAAATCATGCGGCAAGTCAATTGTTAATTGAGGTTTCTGCGGGTTCGCTAAGCTGGCGACAATTTCATCAATTTGGGTTTGTTTTAAATCACGAACTTGGGAATGTTCTAACCAGCGGCGGATAATCACGCCTTGCGATTGTAATGATTCAGCACGAAGTTTACGCAGTTCCAGTTGGCCCGCATGGTTCACCATCGTCGACAGTTGCTCCCCGATTAAGCGGTCATTCAAGTCGATTGCGGCACACAACTGCTGGTGATAACTATAAAGATGGCGCAAAAATTGGGGATTTTCCTTCTTTAATAGGGGGATAATTTCGTGACGATAACGATTTCTTTGAATCCCCAAGTCGCGGTTGGTCACATCCTCATACCAACGCAGATTTCGATGACGAGCATAACTCACTAGTGTGGCCTTACTAAAAGGTAAGAGGGGGCGAACCAACCGGCCATTGTGAAAGCTACGCTGGTCAGCAATCCCAATTAACTGATTTAGCTGGCCCCCGCGCGTAAGCTTCATTAACATTGTCTCCGCAAGGTCATCCCCGTGATGGGCAGTCACCAAGGTATCCAAATCATGGTCAGCCATTACCTGAGCAAAGAAGCGATAACGCATATCACGTGCTGCCGTTTCGATCCCCGTTTGCGGGTGTTCTGCGGACGGCCATTGGTGAACGACTAGCGGTAAGTCATGTTGCTGACAATACTGCCGCACGAATTGTTCTTCCTGGCTGCTCTGCTTTCGTAAATGATGATTCACATGGGCCACCATGATAAACGGCCGTTGGTCTACTGGTAAACGTTGAAGTAAATCAACTAGCGTCATTGAATCAACCCCGGTGGAAACGGCAACGAGGAGTCGATTCTGGCTACTAAAAAAGCGACCCTCAGAAAGGTGCCGCTTAAATTCATTCAGTAAATTCATTTGTTAGCTACGCCGGCCACCACGTTTACCATCAGTTTGCCGTTTCAAAGTGGATAAACGTGATTCACTTTCCTTCATATAACCAGCAAGCATTTCATCAAAATTCTCGTGACGGTGAGATTGATGACCGCTATGGAAACCACCGCGGAATGAATCGTGATTACGGTGATCATGGAATGAACGGTGGTTATTGTTACCATGATGGAAATCTTTGTGTCCTTCATGATGACCATGTTCATGTCGATCGTGGTGCTCTTCCGCATCCTTCATGGACAAGGCAATCTTGCCGTCATCACCAACCTTAGTAACTTTAACAGTCACCGTGTCACCAACACTCAGGACGTCATGGATATCCTTGACATAATTATCAGAAATTTGGCTAATGTGAACTAAACCTGTTTGATGGTCGGCTAAATCGACGAAAGCACCAAAATTCGTGATTCCTGAAACTTTACCTGAAACCTTTGCTCCCACTTCAATTGACATGAAATTATTAGATCCTCCTCGAATCGTTTATCTAGATTTAAATACGTAAGTTGAGTATACCACAATTGATTGACTGACAAACCGTTTAGTTTAAATTCAGCCTAAGAATCATTCTGCATATAACAAGGACGCGAGAACCCCACTCCTGAGATACCCGCGTCTTAAAGTTAGTCATTTAAGTTATAAACTGTTTCACCCTTCTTGGAATAATTGTACTTTGAACGGATAACTTGTTGTAAGTACTCAGGATCATGCAGTTGCTTTTTTTGTTGTTTTAAGTCCGCCCCAATTTCCTTTTGCCGCGCTAACTGTTGCTTAGAAGTGCGGATGTTACCGTTAATCTTGGCTAATGAGCGCTTGCTTTGAATAATTTGGAAGCCTAACACAAGGAAAATAACCAGGAAAACCAATAAGATTCGTTTGGTACGCTTGATACGGACCTGGCGAACATAATGTTGGTTTTGAAGGGTCTGCCGAGCATATGGTGTATCAATTGATGAAATCTTATTAGAATGCATAGCGTCCCCTCCTCCTGGCAAAATTACTTATCACTGATTAAGTATACCAGCAAAGAGAAAGATTTGTCTACCTGATACTATAAAAATAGTTATTTTATTTTATAACCGGTCAACGAAATTATTCATCAAAGTTCTCGGCATAAGTTTCATCAATAATTTTATACATATCTTCGGCTTCGCTCTTTTTCGTGGTTTCAACGATCTTGTTGATCTTGACCGTTTCAGTCTTATTACCAAACTTGATCGTTAAAGTGTCGCCAGCCTTGACTTTGCTTGACGACTTAGCTGGATGGTCGTTGACTAAGATCCGCCCTTGATCGGCAATCTCCTTGGCGACTGAGCGCCGTTTAATAATCCGTGAAACCTTTAAGAATTTATCTAACCGCATCATTTGATATTTCTCCTTTTACTTTTGCTTAACTGCTTGAACGGTATCACCCAGGGAGGTAATGAGCTTCAAAAGCTGGTGAAGCCAATCATCCTCAGTCATTTTTGGTTGGATTACTAATCGAACACTTAATAACTGATCCTGTTCACCCAGGGTGGCCTTAAATTTAGTCTCGGCAAGGGCCTTAATAATATCCCGAGCCGTTAGCCGTCGACTACCGGTCATCGTCCAAGTGATCGTAATTTGGTCCCGTTGACGTTTAATTTCCTTTACTAAGCCCAGGTCTGCATGCAGCTTCAACTGGCTAATTAACAGTAAATTACCAACTGCCCGTGGATACTCACCAAAGCGATCAATTAAATCACCTTGAATGTCGAGCAACTCATCATCACTACCAGCACCGTGAATGGTCTTATACAATTCAATCTTTTGTCGCTGGTCACTGACGTAGTCATCCGGCAAGTATGCTTCAACACCGAGCTCAACTTCGGCATCAGACTTGGTTTGCTTATGCTTGCCCTGCTTCTCGGCAACGGCTTCAGAAAGCATGGATGAATACAGGTCATAACCCACAGAGTTAATGAAACCGTGCTGCTGTTTACCGAGCAGGTTACCGGCACCACGAATTGACAGGTCCCGCATCGCAATCTTGAACCCTGAACCTAATTCGGTGAAGTCACGAATGGCTGCCAGCCGTTTTTCACCCAGTTCGGTTAACACTTTATTTGGTTGGTACATGAAGTAGGCATAGGCGATCCGATTACTCCGGCCAATCCGTCCCCGGATCTGGTAAAGTTGTGAAAGGCCCATCCGATCAGCGTTTTCGACAAATAGGGTATTAACATTGGGGATATCAACCCCGGTTTCGATAATCGAGGTGGTAACAAGGACGTCGTAATCACCCTGAATAAACTCATACAGGACTGTTTCAAGCTCATTTTCACTCATTTGACCGTTGATGAAGCCGATCCGGGCTTCCGGAACAAGCTGCTGGAGCTTAGCAACCGTTTCTTCGATGTCCGAAACACGGTTATGCAGGTAGTACACCTGCCCGCCCCGTTGCATTTCGCGGATAATTCCATCACGAATGGCGCCGCTATTTTGTTCCATCACGTAAGTCTGAATTGGATAACGCCCCGCTGGCGGGGTTTCCAATACTGATAGGTCCCGTACCCCGAGCATGGACATGTGGAGTGTCCGCGGAATTGGGGTCGCCGTCAGGGTCAGTACATCAACATTGCTTTTGAGTTGCTTAAGCTTCTCTTTATGTTTAACCCCAAAGCGTTGTTCTTCATCGACAATCAAGAGGCCGAGATCTTTGAAGTGAACATCCTTCGACAAGATCCGGTGGGTACCAACAACCACGTCAATTGAACCATCAGCTAATCCGGCATCGGTTTCTTTCAATTGCTTGGGTGTCCGGAAACGCGACATTAGGGCAATCTCAATTGGGAAACCTTCAAAGCGCTTTTTCATCGTGTCATAGTGTTGCTGAGCTAGGACCGTCGTTGGGACGAGGAAGGCGACCTGCTTACCACCTTCAACAGCTTTGAAAATGGCGCGCAATGCCACTTCAGTTTTACCGTAGCCGACATCCCCGACCAGCAGCCGGTCCATTGGCTTGGCTTTCTCCATATCCGATTTAACTTCCTTGATGCTCCGTAACTGGTCCCGCGTTTCCGTATACGGGAAGTTGGCGTCAAACTGTTCTTGCAAATAGTCGTCATGAGGAAAGGCAAATCCCTTTTCGGTTTCCCGCTTGGCATACAGGTCAACTAACTCGTCAGCAATATCTTCAACTTTCGAAGCAACACGCCGTTTGGTCTTGGCCCATTCATTGCCACCAAGACGATTAATGTGCGGGGTCTTTGATTCTGAAGAAACGTACTTCTGCACCAAGTTAAGTTGGGTAACGGGGACAAAAATTTGGGCATTATTCCGGTAGTTAATGACCATGTAATCCTGGTGGACACCATCAACTTCCATTGTCCGAATGCCACTAAAAATCCCAATCCCGTGATTAACGTGAACGACATAGTCGCCGGGCTTGAGATCGGTATATGACTTCAGGCGTTCCGCATTGGCGAGTTTCTGGGGGCGAATTCTCCTCTTCTTAACCTGCTTGAACATCTCACCTTCAGTGATGATCACCAGACCCGTCACCGGCAATTCAAATCCCGTTGCCAAGTTAGTTGGCACAAGCTGCACAACGTTCTGTTGCAAGTTATCAATAGTGGTTGCTGTTACTTGAATGCCAAAGTCGGCCATCGTTTGCGCAATCGAATCTCGCCGTTGTTTACTATCAGCCATGAGGAGAACCGTGCGTCCCTGGTCCACCCAGCGCTGCATCTCTGTCTTTAACAACGGCATCTGGCCAAAGAACCGTTGCATGGTCCGCGTCGTTAATTCAGTTAATGCTGCAAAACGAACCTGCCCCATCCCCTTCTTGAAGAGGGCCCAGAACTCATGGGCGTGGGCATCATCCTTTACTAACTTCTCAATGTCATGACTCAAATGGGGAATCGTCAGGAGCTGGTGGTGGTCAACCTGGTCGTGAAGCCAACCATGGTCTTCCTTCGTCATCTGGTCAGTCGTTTGTTTAATCCGCGTCCAGTCATCCAGGTACAATATCCCGTTATCTGGTAAGTAATCCAGGAGTGATGATGGTTGTGGATAAACCAAATCAGTATATTCCAGCATTTCATTTGGCAGCTGGTGTTGACTAAGGTCCGTTAACATTGGTTGGTAACGATGCTCTAGTTGCTGTTTTTCGTCATCATTGGTGACTGCTGATTGCAGTTGGTGGTAGTAATCAGTCATCTTGGTGGTTAGCCGGTCAAATTCACTTGTTGGCAGAATAAAGTCGGTTGCCGGCAAGATGCTCACCGCTTTGACATTTTTCAGGCTCCGCTGAGTACTAGCATCAAAGTAGCGCAGGGAGTCAATTTCGGTATCAAACAGGTCAATGCGGACCGGATCATCGGTATTCAACGCGTAAACATCGATAATTGAACCTCGAATGGCAAAGTCTCCCGGCCGTAAGACCATCTTTTGGCGCCGGTACCCCATGGAGCTTAGTTGGTCAGCAGCGGTTTCCGGATCAAATTCACCGCCCACCGCTAGATCCAACATGGCTTGATGGAAATTCTCTGGAGCAATTAACGGTCGCCGCAGTCCAGCAGTTGAAGCGACCACAATCACCGGCCGTTTCGATTGAAGGGCGTGGAGGGCCAAGACACGTTGCAAGCGATAGTTAGGCGAACTAGTTGCCATTTCAGCAGCCAAAACTTCTTCTACGGGGAACTGATAAACCGTCGCATCCGGTAGAAGGTTCTCTAAATCAGCCGCCACTTCCTGCAAGTGGAAAAGGCTATCAGTAATCACAAGCTGGGGGCGTTGTTCGTGCTGTTGAACCGCTGTTAATAACAACGTCTTGGCTGACCCAGAAATTCCCGTCACCAATTGATTATGGTGTGGAGTGGCTGCCTGTTGAATTTGCTGGTATTCCTTTGTCCGGGTTAAGAAGTCGACTAAGTGCATTGGTAATCCTCCTTTCGCAATATTTTGAGATGATTAATTATAATCGTTCATTAGCTTGGCGAAGTCCTCACCCTTGATCCAATCTTCTAAAGCGTGTTCCGCCGTTTCCACTGCATCATCGAAGACGGGCCGTTCATCAGCAGTAAACTTACCGAGAACATGACTGACAACAGTGCCATGCTTGGGGTGGTCAATTCCCACTTTAATCCGGTTAAATTTGTTGGTCCCGAGAGCATGGATAATACTCTTCAGGCCGTTATGACCACCTGAGGCCCCGTGGGTCTTTAAGCGCACTTTACCAACTGGCATATCCAGGTCATCATTAACGACCACGAGATCATCCAAATCTAAGTTGTAGTAATCAACCAAGGGCCCCACTGCCCGACCAGAATCATTCATAAAAGTCGTGGGCTTTACCAACATTACTTTTTGCCCATCAATGACGCCTGATACCGCGACCGCTTCCTGCTTTAGGTGGGTGAATGCTCCTAAATGATAGTCACGAGCCAGTTGGTCCACCACCATAAAACCACTGTTATGCCGCGTTTCATCATAACGGGTACCAATATTACCCAGTCCAACAATCATCTTCATTGTGCTAATTTCCTTTCTATTTATACATGCGAAAAGGCCGCACGGGAAATTATCCCGTCCAGCTCAACGATGTTCTTATTATAACCTAGCCCTCTTAAAAACTGAACTAAAGTGCCCCATTAGCAGTGAGGACGGCTCCCCGCGCCCACTGCCGTCCCCACTAATCCAACGTGTTTCTAATCTATTTCTCATTATTAGGGCAGAATTGTGTTATGATAATGGGTGCAATAAATCACGTTCAATTAAGTAAAGGAAGTTCGCCATGATTTTCTCATCACTTATTAAAAAGAAAGAAGAATTAACCACTCTTCCAGAAACTGCGACTCTTCAAGAATCATTAACGGTCTTAGAAAACACTGGTTACCGTTGCGTTCCCGTGCTTGATAAAAGCGGCCATATCTTCCGCGGCAATATTTACAAAATGCATATTTACCGTCATAAGTCGCGCAACGGTGATATGTCATTACCCGTGACGGCCTTACTGAAGAATTCCACGAAGTTTGTTTCCATTAAGGATTCATTTTTCTCAGTCTTCTTTTCTATCCGGGACTTGCCTTACATTGCTGTACTGGATGAACAAAACCAATTCTATGGCATCTTAACGCACAACCGCTTGCTGCGGATGTTAGCTGCTGGCTGGAACGTCAATAACGGGAGCTACGTCCTTACCGTTGTCGCCAAAGATGAACGGGGCGCGTTAATGAACGCCGCTAAGGAAATTACCCGGTTCTGCCAGATTGTCAACGTCATTTCATTGGATCCTGATCATTCTTCAATGAAACGGATCCTCTTTACCCTGCCAACTGATGTTGACCATGAACGCATGGAAAAGATTGTCCGGCGGCTCGAAAAGCGCGGGTTTGAAGTTCCTGAAATTGAGGACCTTCACCAGGGTTATTAAATACGAAAACCAGGATCACGATTCATTTAATCGCGGTCCTGGTTTTTTTAATCGTTACTTGATGAATAAGGTGGTTTCTGCTGGCTTCGTCTTCGCCAGGAACTTACCGTGGCGAACATTAGCGATCACTTCAACGTGTTGGTTCAAGGCATTGTAGAAATCAGTGGCGTTCAGCAGGATAAAGTTGGCAGGCTTACCAACTTCAATTCCGTACTGGTCACTAATGTGCAATGTCTTCGCGCCATTGTAGGTCACAAACTTATAAGCGTCTTGTAATTGGTGATAACCCATCAGGTGGGCAATATAAACCCCCATGGTAGTGGCATCTAGCATGTTGCCATTTCCCAGTGGATTCCATGGGTCTTGCACGTCATCTTCACCAAAGGAAACGTTCATCCCCGCAGCCGTCAGTTCCTTAATCCGGGTTACCCCACGCCGCTTTGGGTAGGAGTCGAACCGGCCACCCAAGTGAACATTGACCAGCGGATTAGAAACAAAGTTAATATGACTCATCTTAAGGAGCCGGAACAGTTTATAAGTATAGGCATCATTATAAGACCCCATGGCGGTAGTATGGCTAGCCGTTACCCGGTCCTTCATTCCCCGTTCCAATGCTTCCGTTGCTAATACTTCCAGGTTTCGTGAAGCTGGGTCATCAATTTCATCACAGTGAACATCAACTAATCGATCATACTGGTCCGCGAGTCTCATTAAGAAGTGAACAGATTGCCAGCCGTACTCAGTAGTGAATTCAAAGTGCGGAATATCACCAACAACATCGAGGCCTTCCTTAACGGATTGTTCCATTAATTCACGACCATGAGGGTATGAGAGGATTCCTTCTTGAGGGAAGGCAACCAGTTGCAGGTCAATTTGATCCTTCAATTCTTCCCGCAGTTCCAATAGTGCCTGTGCAGCAATCAGGTGGGGATCGGTAACGTCAACGTGGCTCCGGACATGTTGAATCCCATGGGCAACCATGTTCAGAATCGTCTTCTTGGCCCGCGTCTTAACGTCCTTAATCGTCAGGTCTTGCTTCCGCTCACTCCAAATACGAATCCCATCAAACAGGGTTCCACTTTCATTCCATTCCGGCTGACCAGCAGTTAACGTCGCATCCAGGTGAACATGTGAATCAACAAATGGCGGTAACATAAGGTGCTGGTGACCTTCAATGATTTCTTCACCATCATGTGGCGTAAGGTCCTTAGCAATTTCAGTAAACTTTCCATCTTCAACCCGCACGTCAACTAAGTCTTTTTGGTTATCAACGTGAACTTCTTTAATTAGCATTGTGAGCACTCCTTTGATCTACAAACCACATTAAGATGTAATAAACAACCGCACTCAGTACCATATCAACAAAGGTGGCACCGATGGTATTAGCGAATAATGGTAACTGGTGAACACCGACGAAGAAGGCTACCCCCAGGACAAAGACGAGGAAGGCCACCCAATTGATTCCGCCATGGTACCAGTACTTACCGTGAGGAACCCCCAGCTGTTCAAGGTCATAGTGACGGTGAGCACGTAAGTAATAGTCAGTACAGATGATCGCAATTGTTGGTCCCAGTACCATTCCCACGTAATCCAAGAACTGTTCGAAGGTGTCTAAGAAAGAACCGACAAACATTGGAATAAATGTCACGATAGTAGCTAATAGGACAACAATCCATAGTGAGTATTTCAGGCGTAACTTAGTAAAGATGTTTGATAGAGCTGACCCGGCAGCTAACAGGTTAACTGCATTGGCAGTCATTGAAGTTAAGATGATTACCAAGAGGGCCACCACGCCGAGGCCTAACTTGCTGGCGATCGTCGATGGGTCTGAATTATTAGCATCATAAACGCCGCTCGTAATAGCGATACTGATTGTGGAAATCAACCCAATGAAGGCAAACCAAACAACCCCTAACAAAGCCCCGCCAAATGGGGTCACAATCGCATTGTTCTTATTGGCCGTGAACCGGGTAAAGTCGGCCCCGGCAGTAACCCAAGCCAGGTTAAAGGCAGCCACATAGTCAATCGCTGATCCGATCGCCATCCGGGAATGAGCTGGCACGTGCCAATTAGCGATTTGACTCATTGAACCGTTTTGAAGACGGCCACAGATTCCCAAATTACAAAGATGAAGACCAGGATAATCCCAATCCGTTCAATCATTTGAACCGACCGTGAACCAGACGAGACACTAATGATGTGCAGAATACTCATAATCAGAATACCGACAATGATCCCCTTATCACCGCCTGGTTGACCCCATACCGGCCAGCCTAATAATTGGTGGAACAATAAACTGACTGATTGGGCAGCAATGAAAGTATTGGCCGCCGTCCACCCAATAAACTGGGTGATATTAACCAGCGATGGCAGGTACGAACCACGCTCACCGAACGAAGCCCGTGAAATTGCCATTGTTGAAACCCCGGTTTGGTAACCAATGTACCCAATCAGACTAAGAAAGACATACGACAGTGCTGATGATAGTACCAGCACCCGCATTGCTAAACCAAAACCACAAGCTGCTAGCACACCACCAACAAACCATGTTCCGTTGTTAGCGTTGGCCCCAACCCAAGTAGCAAACATATCCCACCGGGTGGTCTTCCGACTCTTCATCGGAATACTCAGAATGGGCGTATGGTGATTTGTCTTCACAATTATTCCTCCTCTGCAAAAAAACAGCCTGAAGTCCCGTTTGAGACTCCAGGCTGTTGGTCTTATGGCAGGTTACCCACTCTGGGTATACTGGAATATTTGACGAAAGTCCTTCGTAGTCTCACGGGGCTACATTAAAAGCACTAATTAAATTAAAATTATTATATCAGGTTAATATCGAAAGTCAACAATTATTTATTAACATAAATTCGCCGAACCCGCTGGCTAATATTAGTTAAAATTTCGTAGTTGATCGTGCCGGCGTAATCAGCCACATCGGTCGCGGTGATTTCCTGGTTACCCGAGCGGCCAAAGAGGACAACTGGGGTGCCCACTGGATATTTCTGCGGTAGGCGAATCATCATTTGATCCATGCAAACCCGCCCGGCAATTGGACAAAGCTGACTATCAACAAGAACATGAAAACCAGTCATCCGGCGCTCATACCCGTCAGCATAACCGATTGGCAGAGTAGCTAACCACTCATCCTCTTGGGCAGTATACGTCGCCCCATAGCTGACCGATTCACCAGCCTTGAGTTTCTTAACAAAGCTAATCGAACTGACTAACGAGCTGACCGGTTTAATTGGCAAGGAAAGTGGTAGTTCCCGACCGGAAGGGTTCAACCCGTACATCGAGATTCCCATTCGAACGGTGTTCGCCGTAATCTTATCGCGGTACCACAGACCCGTTGCCGAATTTGCCATGTGCACGTACGGTGGCTTGACTTCCAAACTATCAATCATTTGGTTCCACCGGCGAACTTGTTTTTCAAAGTACGTCTGGTCCCCACTATCGGCAGTCGCAAAGTGGGTAAAGATCCCTTCAAATTCAAATTCCGGGTTCTTTAACAGTTCAACTGCCTGGTGCAATTCATCAACTGACGTGAAGCCAATGCGGCCCATCCCCGTGTCCAGTCCAAGGTGAACCTTCAATGGCGCTGTCCAGTGGTTTACTTGAGCGAGGTGGTGATACTGAGATAGCCAGTCAAGGTCACCGACCGTCAATGAGATCCCATTTTCTGCAGCAACATGTGCATACTCGACCGGGGTAATCCCTAACACTAGGATTAGGGAAGTGATGCCCTGGTCCCGCAATTCCATTCCTTCATCCAGAATGGCCACACAGGTGCCCGTTGCTCCCGCTGCTAATGCCGCCTGGGCGACGGGTACCAAGCCATTACCATATGCGTTGGCTTTTACAACGGCGAGGATTTTGCTTCCGGCGGGCAAGGCCTGCTTCTGGGCAGCAATATTATCCTGTAATGCTCCTAAGTTTACCTTTAAATACGTTTTTCGAAGTCGTCCACTAATCATCTGCTTCATGCTCGCTTTCTAAAATGATTTCAGTCATGACGAGGGTTGCCGTATGACTGACTGAGGCTAGGGTCCGCCCCTTAAATGGTGATTTTGTTACTACAGGGGCGCCCAGCTGGTTATCCAAGACTTCAACCGATTGGAAATCAACTGTTTTCCCAATTCCGGTCCCCATTGCTTTGGCAAAAGATTCCTTCAATGACCACCGGCCCGCCAAATACTCGGCCGCCCGTTGTCCTTTAAACTGCTGATACTGTTTTTGCTCCGCGGCGGTTAACACACGTTGGATAAACTGGGGGTGCTGGTGGGCCACTTGGACAGCCCGTTGAATCTCTGTAATGTCAATCCCTAGCCCGGCAATCATGCTTGACCACCTCTCCTTTCTTTTAAAGTGTAATCATATAACAATTTGTTATCCACTGGCAATTATTATAATTTGGATATTTTTAACAAAGTAAATTGATTTATCATCTTAATGTCCTTAAAATGGGCATGTTACATTATTTAATGTTAGCTAAAACAAATCGGTGAATTTGTCGTCACTTGGCAACCGACAGTGGTAAAATTCTAGGTGGCATTTCATAATTCGCCGGAAGGAGGTTCAAGCGGGTTTTTATGATTAAAGCGATTAAGAATCATCCGGTTGCCGGATTTATTGTAAAAACTATTTTCTACTTTCTTGTAATGCTTCTTCTAATCTACCTGTATGGATACTATGGTGCAGGTCAAGAACCATTTATCTATAACGAATTCTAATTCGGAGGAGAATATGATTAAAAATATTATCACGGCCTTGAATGAATCCGCTAAAGAGAATTCAAGCCGCATTGCATATGATGAGATGGGCACAACCCATACTTATCAAGAATTACTTGATCAATCAAACACCCTGGCTGCTTGGCTTGACCAGCAAAACTTGCCTGCCAAATCACCAATCTTGGTATTTGGTGACCACCAGTTTGAAATGATCGTTTCGTTTGTCGGTATTTTGAAGACTGGTCACCCGTACATTCCAGTTTCATCCGATTCTGCTTTGCCCCGGATGCAATCAATCTTAGATACTGCCCAGCCATCATTGATCATCGGCGTCGATGACTTTCCAGCTGACCAACTTAAGTTCAATGCCAACGTGGTTAAGCGGGACCAACTAGACCAGATCCTGGCGGACGCTCATGACTTTACTGGCGATCAAATGGTCAAAGATCATGATTTAGCATATGTCCTCTTTACTTCAGGAACAACCGGTTCACCAAAAGGGGTCGAAGTTACCCAAGACAATTTCCGGACCTTTGTTGACTGGATGTTGAGTGATGATTTCAAGCTCCCACACCACGTTAACTTCTTAGGGCAACCACCATATTCATTTGATTTATCAAACATGTACTGGTTACCGGCTTTACTGAGCGGCAGCACCATCAAAGCAATTCCCCACTCAGTCGTTGAAAACTTTGGCCAGTTATTCACTGCTTTACCAAAGCTCGACCTGAACGTCTTTGTTGGGACACCATCCTTTGCTGATATGCTGACTTTAAGTCCCGCCTTTAACGAACAGCAGATGCCTGGCTTGCAGGTCTTCCTCTTCTGCGGTGAAGAGCTAACCGTCCGGACCGCTAAAACACTTCAACAGCGGTTCCCACACGCACGGATTTTCAACACATATGGACCAACGGAAACAACGGTCGCCGTTACGCAAGTTGAAATCACTCCCGAAGTTGTGGCCAACAATGACCGGTTACCAGTTGGTTACGCTAAGCAGGGCGTTACCCTTTCTATCTGGAATGGTGACCAACAGATTACCGAACCAGGCAAGCAGGGTGAGATTATCATTGCCGGTGACAGTGTTGCCAACGGTTACATGAATAATCCTGAAAAGACGAAGAAAGCCTTCTTTGAATTGAACGGCCAGCCAGCTTACCGCACTGGGGATGCCGGAATTCTTGATGCAGATGGTCTCCTCCACCACAAGGGCCGGATGGACTTTCAAATCAAGATCCATGGTTTCCGGGTTGAACTAGCTGAAGTACGGACAAGCCTGGAAAAGAGCAAGTACATCAAACAAGCAGTGGCGGTGCCAAAGTACAACGCTAACCATCAAGTTAGTCACTTGATTGCTTACGTGATTCCTGCCAATAATGACTTCAGTGATGACAAAGAATTAACGTCCGCCATCCGGGAAGATCTAAAAGGACTCATCATGCCGTACATGATGCCAACCCAGTTCATTTATCGGGATTCCTTCCCAATGTCTGCTAATGGTAAGATCGCTGTTAAACAGTTAATTAGTGAGGCCAATAAATAATGATTAATTGGATCGCTAGTTTACCTAATTTCACTGCCTATGGCACCCCGATTTACTTTGTCTACCTTCTGTTGGCAATCCTGCCCCTCAGTATTGGGTTATACTTTGGGAAACGTTTTGCTTGGTATGAAGCATTAATTAGTTTCATCTTCATCTTTTTGATGTTCGATGGGGCTAGTTGGCAACAGCTGATCTCGCTGATCGTTTACGTCATTTACCAAACGGTCATCGTCATGGCTTACCACCGGTACCGACAAAGTAATAATTCTTCGCTAGTCTTTTACCTGGCTTGTGCGGTATCGATTCTTCCAATCGTCATCGTCAAGCTCTCGCCAGCCATGGTTGGTCACAACTCGCTGCTGGGCTTCCTCGGGATTTCTTACCTGACGTTCCGGGCAGTTGGGACCGTCATTGAAACCCGTGATGGTATGGTCAAACAAATTAGTCCATGGTCATTTATCCGGTTCATGGTTTTCATGCCAACCATCACCTCCGGGCCAATCGACCGGTACCGGCGGTTTGAAAAAGACTACCAGAAGGTTCCAGAACGAACCGCCTACCTGAAGCTGGTTAATACCGGAATCTATTACTTGTTCCTCGGTTTCCTGTACAAGTTCATCATCGCCTACTTCTTCGGTCAACGCTTCTACCCATACTTTGAACGGGCAGCAATGGCCGACCCAAGTCCCCTTTCGTGGAACTTGCTAGGTGTTATGTACATGTATGGGATGTACCTCTTCTTCGACTTTGCTGGTTATTCCTTATTTGCCGTTGCTATCTCATACTTCATGGGTGTTAAGACCCCAATGAACTTTAAGCAACCATTTAAGTCTAAGAACATTAAGGAATTCTGGAATCGTTGGCACATCAGCTTGTCCTTCTGGTTCCGTGATTACATCTTCATGCGGTTTGTTTTCATGGCGACCAAGAAGCGCTGGTTTAAGAACCGGAATGTCCTGTCATCAGTTGCTTACATGCTTAACATGATGCTGATGGGCTTCTGGCATGGTATTACTTGGTACTACATTCTTTACGGTTTCCTCCAAGGGTTAGGCCTAGTCGTTAATGACTGGTGGCTGCGCTATAAGCGTAAGCACCTTAAAGGAATGCCTCACAATACATTTACCAAGTGGGTTGCCATTTTCGTTACTTTCAACTTTGTTATGTTCACATTCTTAATCTTTAGTGGTTTCCTCGATACGTACTTTTTCGGGAACATGCACTAATTACCTATAGGAGGGTTTTATTATGAAGGAAGATATTATTAACATTTTAGCTGACGCAACTGGCCGTGACGCAAGTGACTTTGCTGATTCAAGCGAAGACTTATTTGCTGACGGTTTACTGGATTCCATGGCCACAGTTAGTGTGCTTTTAGCTTTACAAGACCAATTCTCCATCCAAGTTCCTGTTTCTGAATTTGACCGTAGTCAATGGAACACAGTTGATAAGATGGTTGAACGTGTAAAGGAGCTCCAAAATGACTAACCGCAAGCGACTGTGGTACACATTTGGCCCAGTCATTCTTGCCCTGGTTTTAATTCTCTTACTCTTCTCATTACCCGTTGGTGGCAAACACTCATCAACAACCGAAAAGCGGGCAGCGGTTTCCCTCAGTCCAGTAGTATTTAAGAACCAATCGATTAAGCAACAAGCTTTTTCAGATAAGAGTACTAATTACGTCCCTTACTTTGGTTCCAGTGAACTGCGGCGGTTTGACCGTTTCCACCCTTCAATCATGGCGGCTCGTTACCACAACTACACCCCATTTCTCATGGGTTCACGTGGTACCCAGTCCTTACCACAGTTCTTTAACATCACCACGATGGAAGGTCAACTGCGTGGTAAGAAGGCCGTTTACATCGTGTCACCGCAATGGTTTGTTAAACAGGGAATTATGCCAGCAGCCTTCAAATACTACAATGGTTCTTTAGCCAATTTAACCTGGTTAAAGAAGGCCAATCCCCACTCCCCTTATGATCGGTACGTGGCTAAACGGCTCGTTCAAATGTTAGGGAAAGAGGGAACGGTTTCTGGTTACGCCGCTAAGATTGCAAAGGGCCAATCCCTGAACAGTTGGGAAAAGGGAATGATTAATTTCCGCTTATCCTTGCTCCAACACCAAGATGAATTGTTCTCAGATCTACAAATTAATGATAATTACGACCGGTTCATCAAGCCCCAAGTTAAGAAGTTGCCTGCCCACTACGACATTAACAAGCTTCATAACGAAGCAATTGCTGACGGTCGTCGTGAGTCGGACAACAACAGCTTCCACGTTAAGAACTCCTTCTACAACAAGAAGGTTAAGCCTGACCTCAAGAAGCTGCGGGGGTCACAGCGTAAGTTCAACTACAACCAGTCGCCTGAATACGGTGACCTCCAGGTTGTTTTGAACCAGTTCAATAATAACCAGATGAACGTCATGTTCGTTATTCCACCGGTTAACAGTCGCTGGGAAAAGTACACCGGTCTTGATATGAACATGTACTACCAGACCGTTGACAAGATTAAGTTCCAACTTAAGCAACAGGGCTTCACCAATGTTGTGGACCTGTCACATGATGGTTCAAAACCATACTTCATGGAAGATACCATTCACATCGGTTGGGCTGGTTGGGTTAAGTTCGATCAAGCAACAAGCAACTTTATCGACCACCGTCAACCACAACCGCATTACCACCTCAGTCGTCAATTCCTAACGAAGAAGTGGGCCAACTTAATTCCAAGTCAACATAACCTGGAACAGTTCAAACAAACAGAACTCGATAAGTAATTAAAAAGGACGCTAGTGTTCGGATAATCCGAACGCTAGCGTCCTTTGGTGTATTATACTATTTGGCTGATACCGCAGCCCTTTGATTATTCTGTTGTCCGGTGACGGATGTTAAATGAATGGCGACTGGAATGACTGCTCCCGTGATTATCATGGTGGCGGGACCGATCATTGTTGCGCCGATGATTACCATGCCGATGACTACGGTTGTAGTGGTGGCCATGACGATTATGATCACCATGATAGCCACCATGCCGGCCAGAATTACGGTGACGACGTGGCAGTGGTCGTTCTGGGGTAATCTTCACGGGAACCTCTGATGCCGCTTCCTTAGTCATATCATTGAGCAATGCCGCAACTAAGTCAACCGCATCGTGAGACGCCAGTAATTTTTCAGCTGCATCGTGGTACCGCTTGGTTGAATCAGCAGCCATCAATTCATCAATATCATTGACTGCAGAGGCAACTTGCCCGTTAAATGCTTCCTCGGCCGTTGGTGGCTTCAGTGGCAGCATCCGTACTCGCGTCAGCTTTTCAATTTCATGAAGGTAGTCCATCTCATTTGGTGTCACAAAGGTCAGGGAAACACCATGGTGTCCGGCCCGGCCAGTCCGCCCAATCCGGTGAACATAGCTATCAGGATCTGATGGAATATCATAATTGTACACGTGGGTAACGCCAGAAATATCCAACCCCCGGGCAGCGACATCTGTTGCCACTAAGATATCCAGTTGTCCCCGTTTAAAGCGACGCATAATTTTCGAACGCTGGTCTTGGCTTAAGTCACCGTGAATGCCGGCTGCATTATAGCCACGGGCAATTAAACCGCGGGATAATTCATCAACTCGCCGTTTGGTCCGCCCAAAGACAATCGTTAAGTCAGGATCCTGAACATCGATGAGCCGGGTCATAATATCAAACTTCTCGTAATCCTTCGCCCGCACATAGTACTGGTCAACCAAGTCTGTGGTCAGTTCCTTAGCCTTGATCCGTACCATCGTCGGGTCAGTCATGAACTTAACACCAATCTTCTTGATCTCAGGCGGCATGGTAGCCGAGAACAGCAACGTTTGCCGATCAGCCGGGGTTTGGTTAACAATGGCCTCAATGTCGTCTAAAAAGCCCATATTGAGCATTTCATCGGCTTCATCCAATACCAAGGTTTGGATATCATTCAGCTTGACGGTATGACGGCTGAGGTGGTCACGCAGCCGCCCAGGAGTACCGACCAGAATTTGAGGGTGCTGTTTTAAGCTCCGGATCTGCCGACGAATATCAGCCCCACCATAAACTACCTGTACTCGGACATGCTTATCTTTCCCTAAGCGGAATAATTCTTCCTGTGTTTGGATGGCCAATTCACGTGTTGGTGAAATAATCAGGGCCTGGATTGCCGGATTGTTCGTGTCAACGTGTTCGATAATGGGGAGACCAAAAGCAGCGGTCTTTCCCGTCCCGGTCTGGGCTTGGCCAATAACGTCCTGGCCTTTGAGCACCATTGGGATTGTTTGTTCTTGAATAGGCGTAGCTTCTTCATAGCCACTGCGTTTAATTGCTTTTAACAGGCTATCTGATAAGCCTAATTCACTGAATTTCAAATATTTTCCTCCTAAAAACACCAGCCGACTTAAAACAAGCACTGTTGGTCGGCTGGTAATTAAATCAACTTATTTATTTGTTAATGCCCGCAAGACTTCTTCAAGATGGATACCATGACTCGCCTTTAACAGCACCATATCGTCAGCAGTCAGTGCCTGCTGGAGGTCCGTCGTTAATTGAGCTAAGCCATCATCAGGATAGTAGTGGATATCTACTTCTGGGTAGCCGTCCTGCAAGAGCTTCTCTTGTAGGTACTTCATATTACTACCGATCAGGTAAACCTGTTGGATATGGTCATGATCGATATTAGCAGCTAAACTAGCGTGCAAACGAGGAGCAGCATCCCCAAGTTCCAACATATCACCCAGTACCGCAATCCGGTGACCACTAGTTGGTGTTTCAGCGATCGTCTTTAATACCTGGCGAGCAGCGGTTGGATTAGAGTTATAAACGTCAGACAAGATTTGTTCGCCATTGCTCCCCTTAACCCATTCTGCACGGTTTTCCGTTAACTCGACATCTTTCAATGCCTGTTTCATGTGTTGGGGACTAATGTGCAACCGTTGACCAACCGCAATGGCAGCCAACGCGTTATTGACGTTGTATTCGCCGACCATTGGAATCGTGAAGTCCATGTCTGGCCACTGGTTAACCTTGAAGTCACTTGACCGGTCATGTAACTGCACACTGGTAGCGTAGAAATCATCGTCGAGGTGGCGGCCAAAGGTAATTCGATCTTGAGCAAGGTCACGGGTTCGCTCTTGCAGTAATGGTTCATCGCCATTGTAGACCAGGGCCCCGTCTTCCTTAAGGCCGTGAACAATTTCCATCTTAGCATCCGCAATCTTGTCCCGGGTGCCAAAGAATTCAATGTGTGCTTCCCCAATCATCGTAATAACAGCAATGTCTGGAGAAACCAGCCGACTTAAGAAATCAAGCTGGCCAAAACGGTCCATCCCCATTTCAACAACCACGACTTCAGTGTTTGATTCCATGTTTAACAATGTAACGGGAACACCAATTTCATTATTAAAGTTGGCGTGCGTCTTAGTCACATTAAGTTGGGTACTCAGAATAGAAGCCGTCATATCCTTAGTCGTCGTTTTACCATTACTACCAGTAACTGCGACCACGATCGGGTTAATCTTATGTAGGTAATATTTACTGAGCTTTTGCAATGCCTTCAATGGATCAGCCACCACTAAAACTGGTTGATCAGGGTTCGTAGTGACATCATGGTCACTAGCCCACAGGGTTGCTGCAGCCCCATTAGCAAAGGCACTCTGAACAAACTGGTGACCATCTTGTGCTCCCTGCAGTGGGATAAACAATGCACCAGCTTCCAATTCACGACTGTCAAAGGCGACACTGGTAATTTCCACGTCCTGCCACTGACTTATTTCATTTTGAACGCCGATTGCTGAGGCAATTTCGGCTAACTTCATCTTCATGAAAGAGCTCCCTCTTATTTCCAATCTTTAGTCTAGCTTTTTAATTATATCATCATCTCCACTTAAAGGCGATAATATCGGCATAAAAAGACCTGACCGCTGTTTATAACGATCAGGTCAATGGTAATATTACATTTTTTCCAAGCGGGCAATTCGCTGGTCTAGTGGCGGGTGAGTATCAAAGAGGTGGGCGAATGGGTGGTGCTTGGCATTTAACTCGGGATCACTAATGTACAGGGCCGAGCTGCTTGGCGTGACCTTGGCCATTGGGTCAGCTGACTTCAACTTCGTCAACGCTGATATTAAGCCATGCGGATTACGCGTTAGCTCAACCGAACCAGCATCTGCTAGGTACTCCCGATTCCTGGATAGGGCCATCTGGGCAATCGATGCTGCCAGTGGTGCCAAAATAATCAAGAGGATTGACCCCACGATAGCAAAGATGCCTGATGGGCTATCATCGTCATTCGAACTGCGTCCACCAAACCACCAAAAGTTGCCGGCAAAATTTACTAGCGCCGTAATGGCGGCCGCCAAGGCAAGGGCAATTGTCTGTAAGCGGATGTCATAGTTCTTGACGTGACTCATTTCATGGCCCATTACTCCTTCTAATTCTTCACGATTCATCATTTGTAACAAGCCACTAGTGGCCGCCACCGCTGCGTGTTCAGGATTATTTCCAGTTGCAAACGCGTTCGGGCTTGGATCATCGATTATGAACACCCGGGGCATTGGCACTTGCGCAACCATCGCCATATCTTCAACAACGTGCCATAATTCAGGAGCTTCACTAGCGGAGTGAATTTCATGAGCATTATTCATGTTCATGACCACTTCCGTCGATTGCCCAATCATCACTGACATGTAAATTACGGCGACGATTGCCGCAATAATAATGCCCCCGACTGTCGTGCCAGCAAACAAATAGCCAATTGCTGCGCCAATCACCGCTACCAAGATAAAGAAGCCCGCCATTACTAAAATGGTTTTGCGTTTATTTCGGGCAATTTGCTGATATAACATGTTAAACCTCGTTAATCATCAAACGAAACTTTCGGAACCTGCTTACTTTCCTCTGGTACTTGTAAGTAATCCATCTGGGTAAAGTGTTGCAAGTGGGCCACAATATTGGTTGGGAAGGATTGAATACGGGCATTTAATGCGGCCACAGTACTGTTATACAGTTGCCGTGAGTAGGCAATTTTGTTTTCCGTATTGCTTAGTTCTTCCATGAGTTGTTGGTATTCAGTACTTGCCTTCAGGTCCGGGTAGTTTTCCGCCACCGCAAAAATGGACCGCAAGCTCGATGATAATTGGTTGGAAACTTCCATTAGCTTGGCATGATCCCCTTCAGGAATGTCAACCATTTGTTGGCGCAGTTTTGTCACCTTTTCCAGCGTACTTGCTTCGTACTTACTGTATCCCTTCACAGTTGATAGTAAGTTGGGAATCAAATCATTCCGCCGTTGCAATTGAACGTCGATCTGACTCCATGATTCTTGAGCGTGAGTCCGCAATTGAACCAGGCCGTTATACATTGCTGCATAAGCAACTACTAGTATCACAATTACGACGATCACGATAATCAGTGTCATCATCACTTTCGTCCTCCTTTAGTTTTGCATCTATTTTAGCAAATTCAACAACAGCAACGCTATCCCTTTGCTTTTCTTTAATGAAATATAACGATTTCGTCTATAATGAAAGGAAAGGCAAAGTGAGGTGTCATTTATGAAAGTAATGTTTGTGTGTCTGGGCAATATTTGCCGTTCGCCAATGGCTGAGGCAATGTTCCGGCAGATGGTTCAAAAAGCCGGCCTGAGTAATCAAATTCAGGTTGACTCCGCCGCAACCAGTAGCGAAGAGGAAGGCAATCCGCCACATCCAGGGGCCCAGAAGACAATGCGTCAGCACGGCCTCGATCCGACTGGTTTGGTATCGCGGCCTATTACCCCCACTGATTTTCACTCTGCAGATTACATTATCTGTATGGACCGCATGAATAAGGAAAACCTCCTGCGGATGGCACCGCCAGAAGATCGCCACAAGATCTTTCGGGCATATGAAATTATTCCGGGAAAAGAAGACACCGTCATCCCTGATCCCTGGTACACCCACCGTTTTGAAGATACCTACCAAAGCCTCGCGGAAGTGTTGCCACGATGGTTAACTAAATTTCAAAAGGAACTTCAATAAAGTAAAGGGAAGACAGAACTAGCTTGCTAGTTCGTATTCGAACCCCCGCAAGCACAAAGAGGGCTCTAGCGTTCGGATAATCCGAACACTAGAGCCCTTTTGTGTACTGCGTCGTAGTATTTTTATCTTTGTTGAGGACTTATGTCACAGCCCCTATTTTTTACGATTTACGTCCCGTTGTGTATTTACTAGAGAAGTTATGCTGTACCTGTTGCGGCGCCTGTTTGAACGGCATCGACTTAACAAACTTACCCCGGATCATGAGCCGATTAGCACCGGTCGCATCACAAGTAACGAGGGTAATGATCTTTTGTGGTGTATTCTGCACAACGTCGACCCGCGTTGCCGCAATAAACTTACGTTCCGTAATTTGGTACTCATAGACGCGGTTTAAATCAGTAATATAAACCTTTTGCCCGACCTTTGCGTGGTAATACAATGGTGAGAATAAAATCTTACTGCCATGAGCCATGTTGTGCCCAGCAAGTGCATAGTTTCCTTGTCCCATTTTCATGTCAGGACGGAAGGTTCCGGCTGCCAAGGCTAAGGTGGTGTTGTCGACCCCCTTACCAATCGGCAGCGTCATATCAATGGCGGGGACAGTAATTTCACCAATAATGTTAATTGGTTGGCGCTTAGCCCGGGCCCGGGCCACTGTCTGAAGACTCAGATCCTGAGCATTACTAAAGTCATAGTTAGCGGACTTGGTATTGTTCTTTTTAATCTCTTGACGTGAAATTTGCGGACGATAGCTTCCCGCCAGGTGGTACTTAATCTGCTGGTTAAAAATCAGCACGACCGATAGCAGTAGTAGGATAACCACCGCAGTCCAGCGTAACCAACCACGAGACTGCCGTTTCTTAGGCTCTTTCAAGGTTTGCCACTCCCTTATCTAATAGTCAACATGTGTCTAGTATAGCGATATTACTTACCTTTGCCTAGTGTTTTTACTCCGCCTGCCCCTTTTTGTTAGGAACTGGTGCGGGAGTATTCTTATTATCCAAGAGGTACTGCTCGATTATTCGCACAATTTCCTTATTCTGTGGCAGGTCAGAATGTTGAGCATCTTCCCCCGTAACGGTCATGGTCGTATAATGTTGAACCCGCTTCTGATAAATGTACTTACCGGCTTGCACACTTTCCTCTGGCACGAGGCCATCAGAATCATAACTTTCAGTCCCCGCAACGGAAATGACACCTAATGAACGGGGAATTTTATTCCGGTGTTTAACGAGGTCGGTAAACATCTGCGTAGGCGAATTAATCGACTTTTCAGCGAAGTTAAACGGAGTGCCCAACGTCATCAACCGTTTCATTTTGATTGAATCTGAGTATTGAGAATAGTAGTGTTCCAGCCAATAAGTCCAAATCAAGCCCCCGTTGGAATGACCAAAGGCTTTAAAGTTATTAAAGTGGTACTCATTGGTCAGTTCGTCAAACGCGACATCTAACATCCGGGCCTGCTTCTTGATGTTTTGGTATCCATCATGGTTATTTTGAAAGCCAATCACGATGATCGGTTCACGGTCGCCACGGTGAATATAACCCTCTGTCGACAGTTTATAGTGGTTATTCACCTGAATCTTCATCAGGCTATGCTTCTTATCGGTATCCTTGTTCAAAAGATTAACCAGTTGATTAAAGCGGTTCTTCGTTGCCGAGCTGCCGGGCACCATAATTACTGGCGACATCTTTGACTTACTTTGTTGGGCCAAGTAGGCATTGCTGGACCGCATCCATACAAAAGCCGGGATGGCCATTAAGATCAGGGCGACAATAATCGCTGAAAGAATGAGGCGACTCCGTTTTTGAGGATTAAGGTCATCAATTTTCGGCATGCTGGTCCACCTCCTCCAAGTCCTGGCTAGGCCATTTATCCAGGATACGGACAAATGGTAAGTATAACCAGACGTCCAGAATAAACAGGGCAATTGTGAAAATCAAAACCCACCAATTACCATTGGTAGCAATAAATGAAATCAATGGTCCTGGTGTCCCCACTAAGACTGGGTAAGGTGTCGCAGGGATCACATGAATGGTGATGGCCAATGCCGCAATTAACATATTCAGTGTCGGCATGAAAATTGCCGGTATAAACAGCAAAGGATTCATTAATACTGGAATACCAACCATGGCCCCAAATGATGAGTTGAAAAGGGTTGGTATTAATGTCCACCGGGCTACTCGGTGGTAGTCACGACGGTGGGCCGCAATTAAAATTGCTACTAATAAGGCAAGTAACGCTCCGTGGCCACCAAAGTTAGCGAAGGAATTATAGAGTGATCCCCCTAACAATGGGTGCGGAACATTCCATGCACTTCCGTGTTGGAGGGCGTAATTAAGGTTTTCCTCAAAACTAGCTCCCGACATCATAATATCAGCGGTATTCGCCGTCCCAAGACCTAACCAGTCAACAACCGCCATTAAGAGCTTGGTGAGGATTACCAGCCATAACTGGTTATCATTCTCACCAACATTAATAATTGAATCATAGCCGGAACGTAACCAAGCATTCAAGAAACCAAAGTTCAGTACAAAGGAAATAATCACGGCCATCGTAACTGCCACAATCAGTGGGCGAATGGCTAAAAAGGCCCGTTCATTGGGTGAAATTAACCGATGGCTTTGTTGGTAATTACGGGGACTAGCAAGCCCCCGGTACAGTTGACCAACACCGTAGCCAATTCCGAATGCTAGTAAAATACTGTGACCACTAAGCAATCCCCAGTTAAAGTTGCTCACCGCCTTAGCCATCGAGAAACGGTCATACCGAAAAGCAATTAACAATAAAGTAATGATCCCCGTCATCCCCGCCATCTGGGCATCACGATGGTAGTAGCGGGCAGTATACTTAGCTGTTTCATAAACAACTAATACCCCAAACAACCCGATCGTAACTTGGTTCACCGCAAACAAAGCCGCTTGACATCCGCGGTAAAGCCAATCTGGCATCCAGTTACTGAAATAAAGAATATTGGCGAAGAAACCATCATCGGAGAACATCGTTTTTAAGACCATCTGGGCCCCGGAACCAACCAACGCAAAGGGAAACAGGGTCAGTAAGGTTTCGTGAACGATCGAAAAGAATGACTTGTGTGCTAAATGATTAAGGAACTGATAAATCCGCGTTTTCATCACGTCACCACCACTTTAGAGTAGAAAAAAAGACGAGATTGGTTGTCCCAATCTCGTCTGTAAATAAAAGTCAGTCTTACTTGAGACCGTACTTCTTGTTGAACTTGTCCACCGCACCATCTGCTTGGGTAAACTTTTGCTTACCAGTGTAGAATGGGTGTGAATCAGAAGTAACTTCAACCCGAACTAATGGGTATTCGTTACCGTCTTCCCACTTGATGGTTTCACTGGAAGTTACAGTGGAACCTGAGAGAAACTTGTAACCAGTAGAAGCATCTTGAAATACTACTGGATGATAATCTGGATGAATTCCTTTTTTCATAATTTATACGCTCCTTTTGCCATGAATCATTGCCTGAAACATAGATAATCAACTTTAACAGGATAACACGATTTTTTTACGGATGCAAGAACTTATCCGACCGTGACGGAAGAATCGTCCTCAATCGAAACATTGGCCCCTAACCGGTTCAGCTTCCAAACAATCCGGTCGTAACCCCGTAAGATGTTACCCGCATTATTAATAACGGTCTTGCCGTCAGCCATTAAGCCC
Source organism: uncultured Limosilactobacillus sp. (assembly GCA_944326735.1). The sequence goes on from CALVFC010000005.1 coordinate 29,819, forward strand.
GCAATTGTTAATGCAGCTCCGGCACGAATTTCACCAGCAGAAACTGTTGCCCCATGGAGGTGGTCGGTGTGCCGAACAACAATCATTCCATCATGAGCTTCGATGTTCATCCCCATCTTTTGCAATTCTGGGATGTGCTTAACCCGCTTCGGATAAATCGTATCAACAATAGTACTATCCCCTTCTGCTAACGACATCAGAGGAGTCAGTGGTTGTTGGAGGTCGGTCGCAAATCCAGGGAATGGCATGGTCTTAACATTGATGGCCTTCAAATGCTCTGACTTCGGCACGTAAATCTTATCACTGTCAATCTGGAGGTTAACGCCCATTTCGATCAACTTACTGGTGAACGATTCCAAGTGTTCTGGAATGATATTGTGAACCATAATTCCATCACCCATTGCTGCAGCCAGTGACAGGTAGGTCCCGGATTCAATCCGGTCCGCAATAATGGTGTGGGTATTCATTGATTGAAGGGTATTAACACCGGTAATCCGGATAGTGTCAGTCCCGGCACCACGGATCTTAGCGCCCATGTTGTTCAGGAAAGTGGCTAAGTCAATGATTTCTGGTTCCTTGGCGGCGTTTTCAATGATCGTTGTTCCTTCAGCACGGACAGCAGCTAAAATGCTGTTGATCGTTGCCCCGACGGAAACCATATCCAAGAAAATTCGGGTCCCGTGTAACCCATTTGGAGCATCCAAGTGGACAGTCCCATTGTTTTCTGACACCGAAGCTCCCAAAGCCTTAAAGGCCTTCAAGTGTTGGTCGATTGGTCGTGGGCCGATATTGTCACCACCGGGGAAAGTTAAGGTTGCCCGGTGAAAGCGACCCAGTAACGCACCCATGAAGTAGTACGAAGCCCGCAGGCTCTTGATGGCCTTGCTTGGTAATTCTGCTTCAACAATTTGTGTTGGGTCGATGTCCAACACCCCATGAGTGAATGATGACTTTACATTCATGGATTTCAAAATGATCATCAAATTGTGAACATCTAAAATGTCGGGGACCGTATCAAACTGCACTGGCGTATCAGCTAGAATGGCGGCCGGAATTAAAGCAACGGTACTATTTTTAGCGCCACCGATTGTCACTTCTCCGGAAAGGCGGTGTCCTCCCTGAATGATCATTCGTTTCATTTTCGTTTCCTCACTTAAAATTAGTATTTATTAAGATTTTTATTAGATTTGATTAATTTTATTAGTTAGTATTGCTCCTTGTTTGAACAATCAATTGTAATAATAATTAATTATTTAACAAAAAACAACCTTTTGCGATTAATCTTAATTATTTTTGAAGGGAAGCGGCAAATAACTAACGGGCAAAGCGTTTGGCGACACTTTGCCCGTTAGTATTGTGATTTTTTGAACGAAGTTAATCAACGATCTTCGTTATTATTTGCCTTCAGCAGCCGCCTTAACAAAGGCCTTAAAGAGACCTTCTGGGTGGTTAGGACGGGACTTGAATTCTGGGTGGTATTGAGCAGCAACAAAGAAGCGCTTCTCAGGTAATTCCACCACTTCAACTAAGTTCCGGTCGGGGTTAATTCCAGAAACAACCAAGCCGTGGTCTTCCATCTCTTGACGGTACTTGTTGTTGAATTCGTAACGGTGACGGTGCCGTTCGCTAATCATGGATTGGTTATCATAAGCGGCAGCAGCCACAGTGCCCGCCTTCAGCTTGCATGGGTAAGCCCCTAACCGTTGGGTTCCACCCATATCTTCAATATTTTCTTGATCGGACATTAAGTCAATGATGTTGTGCTTAGTGTTAGGATCAAATTCGGTTGAGTTGGCATCCTTGTATCCCAGAACGTCCCGGGCAAATTCGATGCAAGCCGTTTGCATCCCCAGACAAATACCCAAGTATGGAACATCATTTTCACGGGCGTACTTGATAGCGGTGATCATTCCTTCGATTCCCCGGGAACCAAAGCCACCAGGAACAAGAATTCCATCGTAATCCTTCAAAGTATCAGCCACATTGTCTTCGTTGATGTGCTCAGCGTTAAAGTGGTCGATCTTGACCTTAGCATCAACTGGATAACCAGCATGCCGCAAGGCTTCGTTAACTGAAATGTAAGCATCTTGCAGATCCGTGTACTTCCCAACCATAGCAATCCGGACGGTCTTGGTTAAGTCGTTTTCAATATGGTTAACCATGCTAGTCCATTCACGCATGTCCGCAACTGGGCAATCCAAGCCAAAGTGGTCCACGACTAATTGGTCCATCCCCTGCTTTTGCAAGTTCAACGGAATTTCATACAAGGTATTAACATCTAATGATTCAATGACCGCCTTTGGATCAAC
>CALVFC010000006.1 GCA_944326735.1 uncultured Limosilactobacillus sp.
GAGCCCCCGCAAGGCTGATTAGGATAGTCACACCCGATTTATCGGTGTGAATGTCCAATCAGCTACTGCCCACATTTCGACTCAACTGCATTAGAAGGCACAATTAAATCCACGTAAAAAAGAGAACCTGCACGAGGTTCTCTTTTTTTGCACTATTCAGTTTCGACTTTGCGTAGCCGGATGAACTTGTCTCCTTCGCTGACAAACATGATCAGGCAGGAGAAGATCACAACGACCAACCATTCCATTGGACTAATTGCCGTTACCTTAAATGCAGTTTGCATAAATGGTACGTAAGTCAGGATGAGTTGGAAGAGGATCATTAAGCCAATCATGCCCCATGCCTTGCCACTGATCGTCTTGATTTGTCCCAGGGCAGGCTGGTCAGTCCGAATGCTGAAGAAGTAGAAGATCTTGCTGATAACGATTACGTTTACCATCATCGTTGTTGCGTTGATCGTATCGGCGCCTTGACCGATGAACCAGTAGTAACCGATCAGGGCAAAGATGGCCATGAGGGCGGCAACGTAACCCATTTGGATGAGGTCGTGCCGGTTCATCAACCGTTGCGTCACTGGACGTGGTTCACGTTCCATGATGCCTTCTTCCGCTTTTTCAAAGACGAAGGCAAATTGGATTGTGATTGCGGCGATCAAGTTGATCCAGAGCAATTGTGCTGGTTGCAGTGGCACTTGTTGGCCGGTCAAAATCGAGAAAGCAACCACAAGTCCTTCGGCAAATGACGTTGGTAACAGGAAGAGGATACTCTTCTTAATGTTGTCGTAGATACGACGGCCTTCCTTGATGACCGCCGCCATCGTTGCAAAATTATCGTTTCCAAGGATCATGTCAGCGGCGTCTTTAGCGACGTCCGTTCCCTTGATCCCCATTGCTACCCCAATATCAGCCTTCTTCAGTGCTGGTGCGTCATTGACCCCGTCACCAACCATGGCTGTGACCTGTTGTTTCTTCTGGAGGGCATCAATAATTTCCAACTTGTTTTGTGGGGTTGTCCGTGCAAAGACTTGGGTCCGTAAAGCCGTTTCTTGTTGCTCTTCCGGACTTAATTGATCCCACTGTGCACCAGTAATAGCGTGGATTGGGCCGTTTGTTAAGCCTAGCTGTTGACCAATGGCCCGGGCAGTCTGGGGGTCATCACCCGTGATCATCTTGACGTGGACACCGGCTTGGTTCATCTGCTTGAGCGCTGTGATGACCTCTTCGCGTGGGGCATCTAGTAGGGCTGCTAATCCCAATAGGTGCACACCCTTGTAGAGTTGGTCATGATGAACTTCTGTTAGTTCAGGGCCTTCTACTGGCTGGTAACCAACCGCGATCACCCGTTTACCAGCTTGTGACCATTCATTCACCCGGTTCTGCCATTCTGCCTGGTCAAAGGATGGATCAGCAATCGCCGCCATTTCAAAGAGCTTGTCAGGAGACCCCTTGACGAAGATAAACTGTTGACCAGTTTGTTGGTCTTGCGTTAATTCCGCAATGTAGCGGTAGTCAGAATCAAATGGTAAGAGGTCCAGTTTTTGGTAATGGGAGTGGTGATCAGCACCTAACGCCTTGTGGTATAACGTCAAGAAAGCACCATCTGTAGGTTCACCATTGATTTGCCACTTGCCATCCTTTTCCGTTAACACGGTATCATTGGCCTGGAATCCAGCTTCTAAGAATAATTTGAGCAGATTTGTTAGTGGTGCTGGCTGATCATTAAGCATGATCTTTCCTTGAGGTGCGTAGCCAGTTCCAGAAACATCATAGTGGGTATTGCCAACCCAGAGTTCCACTGCCGACATTTCGTTCTTAGTCAGCGTTCCGGTCTTGTCGGTTGCAATCACGTCGACTGATCCCAATGTTTCAACGGCTGGCATTGACTTGATGATTGTCTGGTGCTGCTTGGCCATCTTGCTAATCCCGAAAGCTAAGATCACGGAAGTAATGGCTGGCAGCCCTTCCGGAATCGCACCTACGAGCATTGCCACAACAGCCAGCGCCAGTGCAGGCAGGGAGTAGATCTGGAGCATGAAGCCGACGATGAAAACAATCACCGAAGCGGTGATGGTGATGTAGGAAACCACCTTACCGACATTATCAATTTCCCGGGTTAATAATGTCTTCTTTGGCTTGATGTGGGCCACTTCTTGGGAGATCTTCCCAATTTCAGTATCTTCCGCAGTGGCAATGACAATTCCCATCCCACTTCCGCTCGTTACCGAAGTGGATGCGTAAGCCATGTTTGTTCGTTCCGCCAATGGAATGTTGTCACCGGTTAAAGCATCGGCTGTCTTGGCCACGGAATTAGTTTCACCAGTTAAGGCGGATTCCTCAATCCGGAGGTTATCAGCGGAAACAATCCGCAAGTCGGCAGGAACGTTGTCACCGGCTTCTAGGAAGACAATATCACCAACTACTAAGTCTGCCGCCTCAATGTCTTGCCGTTCCTGGTCACGGTAAACGGTGGCGTTTTGGGCCATCATTTCCTTGATCTTAGCAAGGGCATTGGCAGCACTTGATTCTTGGAAGTAGCCAATCAGTGAGTTCAAAATGACCACGGCACCGATAACGATGGCATCAGTGTAGTGACCGATAATGATCGTCAGTAGGGTGGCTACTAGTAAAATGTAGATCACAATGTTGTTAAACTGGCGCAAAAACATTTTCCACTTAGGGGTGGTTTTTGCTTCTAACACGTTGGGGCCGTTTTTAGCTAGCCTCGCCTGTGCTTCACTGGTGGATAGACCGTCAGTAAAGCTTGCCAGCTTATTCTGTTGCTTAATTTCATTCAGGGTAAGTTGGTATTGTTTTTTCATTTGTTCTCCTCTGTGTGGGTTCGCATAAAGTGACTAGTTGCTCAGCAATGTGCTGGGTAAGAGCGACTTTAGTGTAAACTCATGGTTTATCAGTCCTTCTTATCTTTGGTAAGGATATCGTATCATGATTGGACGTCAAAAATGGTCAAATTAAGGGATTCTTAAATACCTGTTCACAGTCTTTTTAGATCTGCTTAACTTCAAGATGAAATCGTTTACAATGTCCATTAATGCTCATAAACTAAACAGTGTAGATGATGTTGCTTGAATATGAAGGGAAGTAATGGATATGGCTAAAGTTGCAATGGTTACTGGTGCTGGTCAAGGAATTGGTGAAGCAATTGCCAAACGGTTGGCGAATGCCGGTTACGCAGTCGCTGTAGCTGATTTGAATACCGACAACGCCCAGCAAGTGGCAAATGAAATTAAGCAAGCGGGCGGGGATGCCCTTGCGGTAACGGTGAACGTTGCTGACCGTGATCAAATGTTCTCCGCCGTTCAACAAACCGCTGACCACTTTGGCGGCTTTGATGTGCTGGTCAACAATGCTGGTCTGGGTCCGGTTACCCGGATTAAAGATGTCACACCAGAAATGTTTGATAAGGTAATGCATGTCAACGTCGCTGGTGATATGTGGGGAATTCAGGCTGCTCTGGAACAGTTTGAGAAGAAGCCTCGTCAAGGAAAGGAAGTTGTTGGTAAGATTATCAACGCCACTTCTCAAGCTGGTGTTCGTGGTAATAAGAACGAATTATTGTACTCGAGTACGAAGTTTGCTGTGCGGGGGATTACCCAAGTTGCTGCCCGGGACTTAGCAAAACAGGGGATCACTGTAAATGCCTATGCACCAGGGATCGTTGATACGCCAATGATGCGGAAGATTGCTGAAGACCAAGGCCTCAAGATGAGCGACTATGAATCATTGATTGCTCTTGATAAACTGTCAGATCCAGATGACGTTGCTAAGGTTGTTGAGTTCCTGGCTTCAGATAAGGCAGACTACATTACCGGTCAAACCATTCTTTGTGATGGTGGGATGCAATTCGAATAGGATAAGCAAAAGGAGAAGCACCTTGATGATGCTTCTCCTTTTTTCGTGATTAATTTGTCATGAGATGTGGTTAATTGGATGGAGTAAACGTATCGTTAACTCTTCCATTAGTTTCAGGCGCAGAAACTTCGGAATATGGTTGGGTAGTTCCATCATCCCATGTAACTGAACCATCGTAGTGAACGAAAGCACTGGTGTTAGTATCAGAACGTGAAACTTTAAATCCACCATCGACCGGTGTCCCTGTCCAGACATCACCATCGGTAGCCATGGCATGAGCTACCAGACGGACAGCATCATTTGTACTATTAATAACGTGCTGTTCGCTGCTGGATTGACTACTGATTGATGAACTAGACTGGCTGCTTGAAGTAGTCTTGCTAGAACTGCTTTTTGCAATGCTCGTTTTGGAACTGCTATTGGCTGCTTCCTGATGGTTATTACCACAAGCGGCGAGGCCGATTCCTAACAAGGCTACCGATATCGATGCAATTACCTTTTTCATAATAATCCCCCCATAGTTACTGCAATTGATTATACGTGAGAGTAAACAGAATCACAATGACCATTGTGGCGGTGTCTCGTCTATCAAGTAAAAGTTTATTGACAATTAACCTTTGCTTTTACTAGTCCTTGTGACTTATTATATAAATGTAAGCGTTACCATTACTTTGATTTAGAAAGGAAGCTATATTATGGGTCAACTAGATGGAAAAGTTGCCATTGTCACAGGTGCCGCTAAAGGATTCGGTTTAGCAACCACCAAGGCATTCGTTAACGAAGGTGCAAAAGTTGTAATGACCGACGTTGACGACAAGGAAGGCCAAAAACAAGCTGCCGAAATTGGTGACAAGGTTATCTTTATTAAGCAAGATGTTTCTAAGGAAGAAGAATGGCCACAAGTATTTGAAAAGGCAGAACAAACCTTTGGACCAGTTGACGTTCTATTGAACAACGCTGGGATTCTGATCTTTGATAACGCTGAAACGTTCAAGTTGGACGACTTCCACAAGATTTTGTCCGTTGACCTAGACGGGGTGGTCTTAGGACAAAAGTACGGTATCCAACACATGAAGGAACATGGAGGCTCAATTATTAACCTTTGTTCCATTGCCGGCCTGATCGGTATTCCAAACCTGTTCTCATACAATGCCGGTAAGGGTGCCGTTCGTCTGATTACTAAGTCTGCCGCATTATACTGCTGCGAAAAGAAGTACCCAATCCGGATTAACTCTGTCCACCCTGGGTACGCCCACACCCCAATGGTTGATGCTTATCCAGAAATGCGTCAATCACTAGAAGCATTGCACCCAATGGGCCGGTTAGGAAGTGCTGACGAAATTGCCAACATGTGTGTATTCTTGGCATCTGACAAGGCGTCATTCTCCACCGGTTCAGAGTTCGTCACTGATGGTGGTTACACTGCTCAATAACATAACAACTCCTGAAGGCGTCAGCATTGGTTGGCGCCTTTTTGAGCAAAAAAAACGGCTAGTGCACAGCGCACTAACCGTTTAATTATTTAATCAGTCTTCTTATTTAACTTACTGTGACGGTAGCCATACGTGAAGTAGATGATCAAGCCGATCACGAACCAAATTCCGGCACCAATGTAAGTTTCCATCTTCAGTTGGGTCATCATGGCTAAGCAAACCAAACCGGAAAGAATCGGTAAGACCGGGTATAGTGGCACCTTGAAGCCGCCACGGTTACCAATGTCAGACCGCTTCCGTAAAGGAATGATCCCAAATGAAACCAGCGTGAAGGCGAACAATGTCCCGATGTTAACCAGACTCGTTAATTGATCCAGTGAGACCAGTCCACCCATGATGGCGATGATAATAGCGACAATCCACAGGGAAATTTCTGGTGAATGACTCTTCTTATCTAACTTTCCTAAGAAAGCAGGAAGTAATCCATCACGGCCAATCGCGTAAATTAACCGCGAACTGGAGTAGATCATTGCGACCATCATGGTGAACATCCCGATCAGGGCCCCAATTGATAAGAGACCTGCTAGCCAGTCTTGATGAACCAACATTAGAGCGTATGAAACGGGGTTAGCTACGTCCAACTTCTTGTAAGGGACCATCCCCGTCAGGACAATCGCCACACCCATGTAAAGGACAGCAACGACGCCAAGCGTTCCGATGATTCCTAGTGGCATGTTCTTCTTAGGGTTCTTAACTTCGGCTGCTGATGATGAAACACAGTCGAAACCTAAGTAGGCGAAGAACCCGGTCGTTGCCCCGTGAATCACACCGCTCATGTGGTATGGCAAGAATGGATGGTAGTTCTTCGGCTTGATGAAGAACAGCCCAGCAACAATAAATACTAAAATAATTGCAACTTTGATTACGACGGCAATGTTGTTAACCCGAACAGAGGTCTTCATTCCTCGTGATAGGAGGACGGTAATCAATAAGACAATGATTACCGCAACAATGTTGATGTATGTGCCGTGTGCGGGGTCAAATGGACCCGATAATGCTTTTGGAATTTTGATTCCAAAGCTCTCAATAAAGGAATTAAAGTAGGCTGCCCACCCTGTCGAAACGGAAGCAACTGCTAGCATATATTCCAAAATTAGCGCCCAGCCTAAGAGCCAGCCGAAAAATTCGCCGAACACCACGTTACCATATGAATAAGCACTACCGGCAACCGGTAACGCTGACGCAAATTCGGCGTAACACATCGCTGCTAAGGCACAAACGAGCGCGGACAAGAGGAAGGACAAGGTCACCCCTGGTCCAGCTTGCGTTGCTGCGATTGTTCCTGGCAAAATGAAAATCCCGGTTCCAATCACGGTCCCAATCCCGATCGCCATCAGATCGCGGGCATTCATTGATTTCACAAAGAGCTTGTCTTCACCTAAGTATCGATCAAGACTTTCTTTGCGCAGAATGTTTAAGCCCATCTTTTATCCCACCTTTGCTATAATATAGTTCGGTAAACAGGTTAATATAATAAACTTGATTACCGTATACCAACAACAATACAGTTAATAAAATTAAAAGTCAATGAGAAACATTAATTATTTTTAAGGAGGAACCTAATAATGGCAATTGAAATTACTGCGGGGGCAGTTGTTTATCGGCGGAATGATGATGGTGACATCGAATATTTATTATTACAAAGTCAGAATAAGGGCCACTTCTGGGGATTCCCTAAGGGCCACGTGGAAGGCCAAGAAACCTTGCTGGAAACCGCGCAACGGGAAATCAAGGAAGAAACCCAACTTGTATTGCCAATCGATACCAGTTTCCACGTTTATACTGAATATGACCTGCCAAATGGTAACCGTAAGCAGATGACCCTGTACACGGCAGAACTAAACCAAACGGAAGATATTAAACTCCAAGTCGAAGAAATTAAAAATTGTGGTTGGTTTACATACGCGGATGCCCGGGAACGGTTGACTTACGATAACTTGAAGGAACTCCTTGACCAAGTCAACACTTACCTGGTAAATAAGGCATAATGGCAAATAAGGTATATGTCATAGCTGGGGCGGCCGGATCCGGTAAAACGACCGTTGCCAATTACCTTCAGCGGCAGTATCAAATGCAGCGGGTCATCACGCATACAACACGGCCACCACGGCCAAGTGAGCGGGATGAGGTCGATTACCATTTTGAGAGTGAACAATCGATGGGCAAGTTACACCTGTTAGAAGAGGTGGAGTATGACCACCACCACTATGGTTCGTCAATGGAGAGCCTGGAAGCAGGTTGGTCGACGGGACATGATGATGTGATTGTTCTCGATACGAAGGGTGCGTTGACCTACCATCGAAAGCTTCACCAGCAAGCAATTATTATCTTTTTAACGGTCAGCAAAATAACCGTCTTAGTTAAGCGCATGCAGCTTCGTGGTGACCAGCCATCGGCAATTGATTCCCGCCTGCATAGTCGCGAGTATCACCGTGATCTCAATCTACCGGACTACTTAAAAGGAATTGCGCACGTCATTGTGAACGATGACTGGACGGCAACTAAGCAGCAAATTGACCAATTAATTACCCAAATAGGTGAATAATATTCCATTTCTGGTATAATGTGTGTTCTCGAGGGGGTGGCATGATGAACGAATTGATTGAACGCGCACATTCTTTAATGAAACAACACCACATGCGTTCCACTAAACAACGGCAACTGATCATTGAACGACTTGTTCAAGACCCTGACCGTTACATTAATATCATGGAAGTAGATCGCTTCTTGCGGAAAACATACCCTGGAGTTAGTCACGATACGATCTACCGTAATATGAAAGAATTTGAAGACTGTGGGATTGTAGAATTGCGGGCTGATGGTGATCAGATGCAGGTCAAGTACCGGTGTGATGTTAACCACCATCACCACTTTATCTGTGATGTTTGCGGGAAGGTTCAGGAGATTCAGATGCCACCGCTTGATCAACAATTTTTTGCGCAGCAACTACCAGGTGCCAAGATTACTGGTCATTCATTTGAGCTACATGGTATTTGTGCTGACTGCCGGAAAAAGCAGGAATCGAAATAACTTCATATTTCCTTAACAATTGTTGACGAAAAAAACGAGTATGATAGAGCTATGAAAAGGAGCATTTAATATGGCACAAAAAATACCACCCATCGTTACCCCCTTTGCTCTATTTTCAATTGCCTTAGCATTGGGTGCGACTAACGTTGTGGTTAACAAAGCAACACATACGTCTGAAGGGGCCAAGATAACGCGGACCTCTTCTTCATTTAACGATCGGGACCAACAGAGTGAACGTAACTCACCTAGTCGGGCAAGCTCCCAGGACGATGATAATCCGCAAGAATCGAGTTCTCACGCCACAAATAATAACCAGCAGAATACTGGCGATAACAATAATGAAGAGAATCAAACGCGGCAGAGCTCAGCCCAAAATAATAGCAATAACAACACGCAGACTGGCAATAAAACAAACAATACTACTGGTTCGAATACGACTGGCACGAACACTGCCAATACCAACAGTAGTAACGATTAGGCGAGGTGAACTAGATCCATGTTTAGCTTTCTAGATATGATTAACTCATCGTTGAGTTACTTCAACCTGGATGTTAAGTTAAAAAACCGTATATACATTGTGCTCGGCTTTTTAGGCGACTGCTACCTGGTTTACGTAACCTTCCGTCTATTTGCTAACCACGTTTGGTTGCGGGCTTTCCTTTATTGCCTGGCGATGGTGGCGATGACTTACTTCCTTTACCTGAATTTTGTATTCTACTTCCTAGGAAAGACGTCACGGTTTGACTTCCTGTCACCAAAGATTGCTAAGGTGACTGGGCAAAAGTTTACCGAAAACAATCCTAGTGGCCATGGGCGGCGTGAAGATGCCCGCTTCTCCACTGGCTTAGCGAATCAGTCTAACGGTTTATTTGCTGGTGAAGATACCATTCCCGCCCAGGTTACAATTGATGGTCGGGAGCAGGCTAACCTTCAAGCAGTGGTCGACCGGCTGTTAATGGAAAAGATCTTCGTGAATGACTTTAATGGGATGAATGAACGGGAAATTATTGCCCAGTATCATGAGACGGAGCAACCAGTTCAAGCGCTGAATACGGAGTCGATTCCACCGTACTTTGAGCTGGTTCATGACCCAATGAAGCACCGCTTGGAGGTTTATATGGGGATGAACCAGATGGAGCGGAAACCGGTTGGCCACATTACTAAGATCGGGTTAACGGACGTCCATGAAGCCCACCAAAAGTACCGGATTTACTTGGCTAACCTGGTTGTCACTGGTGGCCCCAATAAGATCCCTGGACGGAGTGGGACAACGATCATGACCACCGCTGACTACGGTTTGCGGGCCCAAGTTGCTTATCGGGAAAGAAATAGTAGCAATCTTTAGAATGAGATATGGATTCCTCGGCATTTGGATGTGTCGAGGAATTTTTTATGAGTTTTCAGCGCAAAACGTGAGGTGTATAATCAAATTGGAAATAGAGAAAGGGATTACATGGGAGTGACTACAGTGTCTTATAAGATTAATTGGCATTGCTTCAAAGAACTTTCTTTTTATCTAAGTTTATCGGTTACGTTAATTTGGATTGTTCCAGTATTTACTGCTACTTCTATATTAGAGTTTTGCTTTTGCTTGGTATGTTTACTTTTAGGAATTTATTTCACTGCCAAAATGGTTATCAAAAAGGTATAGTTTCATAAGACAATAAACAGTAGAGCTTTTGTAAGCTCTATTTTTTTATTATGTCAATGATACAAATGTACTATTTTGTCTTTTTGCTGAACAGCATTCCTAAATTCCCCCTGTTGTTTCACTTGGACACGATTTATACTATTCATTGCTAAATTGGATAAAAAGGAGGGGACACCATGCGAGTTACTAGAACGACGCGTGATTTTCAAAACGCTCTGCTGACGTTGCTTGAAGATCACTCATTTGAACGGTTAACAGTTGACCAAATCTGTCGTGAAGCAATGTTTCACCGGAGCAGCTTTTATCGTTATTTTCGCGATAAGTACGACTTGCTTGAACAAACACTTAACAGTCAAGTCGGTCGGGTAATCAATAATAGTGATTCTGAAGAAGATATCATTAACCAATTGATTAACTACATTGCCCAGCACAAGAACGTGTTCCGGCATTTGGCTTCTGAAACTGCTCACAGTTCTTTGTATTCAGAAATGATGCACATCATCAGTAAAATTCTTCTGGAACGGCGCCATGAAAAGAGCAATGATACCGTTATTAAATTATTACAAAGCGCCGATGATCCAGAAATGCTGGCCTACATTTTGTCTGGTGGCATTATTGGAACATTCTACTGGTGGCAAGAACAGAACTATGACGTTTCCATTGATCAGGTTGTGAAGTTCGCCGAAGAGGCACTCCTCTCCCTATCCAATGGACAAAAATTGATGAGAAAGGAACAAGCGTAAGAGGAGAGATAGATATGTGGAGAATGATTAAAGCTGAATTTAGCAATATTCGGCATAATCGTCTGCTCTTGATTTCCACGCTGGTCATCTGTCTGATTCCATTTATGTACAGTATCTTCTTCCTGAAGTCTGTCTGGGATCCATACGGCAGTACCGAAAACCTACCGGTAGCGGTAGTTAACAAGGACATACCAGTTGAATATCAAGGCCGGACAATGGATGTTGGTAACCAAATGGTCAAGCAATTGCGCCACAATAAGCAACTGAAGTGGGAAATTGTTTCACCTTCTAAGGCCCAATATGGACTGTCACACCGGAAATACTATACCGTTGTGACGATTCCAAAGGACTTTTCTAAGGACGCAACGACCGTATTGCACAAGCATCCAACCCAAATGAAGCTGAAATATGAAACCAACGGATCACTGAACTACATTGGTCAAGTTATTAGTCAATTAGGGATGACTAAGTTAAATCAACGGATTCGGGCCCAGGTTACCGAGGCCTATGCTACCGTGATGTTCCAGGCTTTGCATAAGGTTGGTAAAGGAATGTCGACCGCGGCTTCTGGTTCTAAGCAACTGAGCAACGGGATGATGACCCTGCAAGATGGCTTCAACCAATACATTGCCGGGGTTTCCCAAGTTAATAATGGGGTACAAACCTTGAAGATGGGTGTGGCTCCATTAGCAGCCGGTGCACAACAGCTTGCTAGTGGTTCCGCAACCTTGCAAGCCGGCATTGCCCAATACACTAATGGTGTTGGTCAACTAGGATCTGGTCTGAATCAACTGATGGCTAATTCTGGTGCGTTGAACTCTGGTGCTAGTCAATTACAAGGTGGTTTAGGACAATTAAGAGATAAGTCTGGCGAACTTCAAGGCGGTGCCAGTCAGCTGTCAACTGGTGCTAACCAACTGAATGCTGCTGTTAACTCCAGCTTCGGTAGCATGGACTTCAACGGTATTATGGGCGCCATGAACCAGGCTGATCAACTAAAGGCCGGCTTAGGACAATTGCAAACTGGTTTGAGTCAAGCTAAGGCAGCCTTATCTGGTGTTCAAGAGAGTGCCGGTAAGCTCCAGCAAGCTTCTGGAGCACTACAAGGTGCTTCGCAAGCTGGTAACCAATTGAAGAGTGTTGGCCAAAATGATGGTCAAATCGCCGCACTGGCCGGCCAAATTGCCAGTGATTCCCATGCTAGTGCTGAAACAAAAGCTGCCGCTCAACAAATTCAACAAAAGGCCAGCGCTAATGTTTCAACAATTTCAGGATTATCAGGAACGCTTGGCCAATTGAACAGCTTGGGATCCGCATTGAACGGGATGAAATCACAATTAACCCAGTTGTCACAAATGAACACCGTTCTTAATAACGCCGATGGAACCTTGCAACAAGCTAACCAGCTGTTAACCAAACTCGATGGTTACAAGGGTTCATTAGCCGGGATGCCTGAACAGGCACAAAAGTTGAAGGAAGCAACTAGTCAATTATCTTCTGGTGCCGCAACTTTGAATGCCGGTGTTAACCAGTACACGAATGGTGTGAATACTGCCGCTGCTGGTGCAGGAACCTTAACTTCTGGCATTGGTCAATACACAGCCGGTGTTGCTCAAGCCGGTGCTGGTGCTGCACAGTTGAACGCTAACTCAGGCGCTTTGAACTCCGGTGCTGGTCAATTAGCTGGTGCCCTGGGTCAATTAAACGCCCAAGTGCCAACGCTGACTGCTGGTATTAACCAATTAGCTGCCGGAACACAACAGTTAGTTGACAATTCACCACAGTTAACTCAAGGAATTGTTAGGTTGAATGCCGGAGCAAGCAAGTTAGCCACTGCATTGACGAAGGGTGCTCGTCAAGTGACAGCGCTCAAGCCAAACCACAACACCGCCAAGATGTTTGCTGAACCTTCAGTTGAAAAGCACACGAACTACTCATACGTACCAAATTACGGGCACGCTTTGGCACCTTATGTTCTGTCAGTTGCCTTGTATGTCGGTATGCTGGTCTTCAACTTCGTTTACCCAATTCGGCGGGTGGCCTTACCAGGTCAATCAGCTGTTTCATGGTGGGCAAGTAAGGTCGCTGTTGGTGGCTGTTCCGCAATCGCAATGGCAGTTGTTGAATGTGCCATTATGATGGCTTGTGGCTTAACTATTGACCACGTTCCGTCATTCTTCATGACCACGATTATGTTTGGACTTGCTTCGATGGCCGTCGTCATGTTCCTATCCATGACCTTCGATAACCCTGGTCGGTTCGTTGCGATGGTTCTGCTGATGCTCCAACTTGGTGGTTCAGGTGGTACTTTCCCAATGGAAGTAACGATGAAGTTCTACAATGTCATTCACTGGTACTTGCCAATGACGTACTCCATCTTAGGTTTGCGTGATTCTATTTCTGGTGGACTTGGGACGCACTACACAATGTTCTGTAACCTCGTTCTTCTGGGAATTGCGGTTGTCTTCAACTTACTGTTGCTGTTGACAATGGCCGGAATCTCATCCCACCGTTTCAAAGGCCCACAAGTGGCTTCTGACGCAGAAAATGCTCATGGCCCAATGGGTGAGGGCGATGGCTTTACCTCAGATGAAAAGTAAAATGATTAAGGAGTCAGGAGAAAGTTCTCCTGGCTCCTTTTATGATCCAACGAATTTTAGGCTTTTAGTTAATTTCAGGCGATTCAATTTAGGTTGTTACAATCTAATGATAAAATAGACATGTAAGCACTTAATAGTGCACCAAATTTATATAAAGGACGGGATTCGACATGAAGCTCATTATGTATAGCGTTGGTGATAAGGAAGTCCCATTTATCAAGTCCTATGCGGACAAACAGGGCTACGATATCAAGATGGTCGATCAACCATTGAATGATGATACCGTTGACTTGGCAAAGGGCTACGATGGGGTTTCCATCCAACAGACTTCTAGTCTGGGGAGCGAAAAAGTCTATGAAAAGCTGGCTAGCTTCGGCATCAAGCAGATCTCTGCCCGAATGGTCGGGGTTGATATGATTAACCTTGACGCTGCTAAAGCTAATAACTTGAAGATTACCAACGTTCCCGTATATTCACCACGGGCAATTGCCGAAATGGGGGTTGCTCATGCAATGTACCTGCTGCGGCGGATCGGCATCTTTAAGCAACGGATGGTGGAAGATCACGACTTTGCTTGGAGTAAGGACATGATCTCTAACGAAATCTACAATTTGACGGTCGGCGTTATCGGTCTGGGGAACATTGGTGGAGCGACTGCCCAGATTTACAAAGCCTTAGGTGCCAAGGTGATTGCCTATGACCCATCCTATAATGTCGAATATGAACCATTCGTGGAATACACTGATTTCGACACGGTAATTAAGAACGCCGACATCTTGTCACTTCATACACCACTGCTGCCAAGTACTGAGAATATGATTGCAGCGCCACAATTCAAGGAAATGAAGGACACGGCATACCTGATTAACATGGCCCGGGGGAAGCTGGTTAATACCGCCGACTTAATTGCTGCCCTGAAGAACCATGAAATTGCTGGGGCCGGGCTCGACACTCTTGGTGATGAAACCACCTACTTCAGTAAGAAGGTTTCTGCGGAAGATGTCCCTGATGACTTTAACGAATTAGTTCAGATGCCGAACGTGGTCATCACACCACATACGGCCTTCCTGACGAAGACGTCTGTTCGGAACATGGTTGAAATTAGTTTGAACGATGCCGTTAAGATTATTAATGGTGGTTACTCGAAGAACGAAATTCGTCTGTAGAATGTAAAAAGGACTGAGCTTCAAAACTCAGTCCTTTTTTCGACTTATTTAACGGCGTATTTTTCATACTTGGCATAATCTTCAGCCGATAACTCCAGGGTCAGCAGAGTACCGCTGCTCTGGTATTCGGTGTTTAAGATATTGGTGTGTTCGTTAAAGTATGACACAACAGCACCATCCTTAAATGGCACCAACATCTTAGCCTCGACATAATCCTTGAAGAGGTGTTTCCGGATTACGGAAGTCAGCAGGTCGAGCGACTCACTTTGCTTAGCAGAGATGATAATCCGGTCATCGCCTTCCATGACGGGATATTCCATCTCTGTCTTGTCAGCCTTATTGAAGACGTAAATCATTGGAATGTTTTCAATTCCAATTTGTTTCAGCGTCTTACTGGTCGTCTTCATCATTTCCTCATAGTGCGGATCGGAAACATCGATCACCTGAATCAGCAGGTCAGCGCTTGCCGCTTCGGCCAGCGTGGACTTGAATGATTCCACCAAGTGGGTCGGTAGCTTGCTGACGAACCCAACAGTATCTGATAAGAGGAACCGTTTCTGGTCGGGCAAATGGAGTTGACGAACACTGGTGTCCAGCGTTGCGAAGAGCATATCTTTTTCAAAGACCGTCTTGTCTTCAACTGCACCGTAGCGCCGTACCAAACCATTCATGATGGTGGACTTCCCAGCGTTTGTGTAACCAACTAAGGCTGCGGTTGGGATATTGCTGTTTTCCCGTTGCTTCCGTTTAACTTCTTCAGAGCGGTCAATCGCTGACAACTCATGACGAAGGTGTGTGATGGAACGTTGGATCGTCCGCCGGTCCATTTCCAACTGGGTTTCACCGGAACCACGGTTGGTGAAACCACTACCTCCACCAGTCTGCTGGTCAAGGCGTTGGTTAGCAGATGTCTGCAGGCGTGGCAAGCGGTATTGCAACTGGGCAATTTGAACCTGAAGCTTGGCTTCCTTCGACTTTGCTCGTTCAGCAAAGATTTCCAGGATCAATGCTGTCCGGTCCAAGACCCGACACCCCAGTTCATTTTCAAGGTTCCGTAATTGACTAGGTGTCAGTTCATCGTTGGTGATTAATGTGTGGATATGATCATTAAAGATCCGTTCCTTCAATTCTTCGACTTTTCCGCTCCCAAAGTAAGTTGCGGGGTTAGGACGGTCAATTGCTTGGGCCACCTGACCAACAACTTCCATGTGGTTTGCCTGGGCCAATTCAGCCAGTTCACGCATTGAATAGTCGAAGTCTTCTTGCTCCGTGTTCAAGCCGGAGATCAATACTTGTTCTTCAGTTTGTATGTTTGTTTCCATTGAAGAAAGAATTTCCCCCTTGGTTTAATTATCAGGCACGTGTAACTTGTTGAAGAAGTCCACGTGAACATCAGAATCAGTGATTGTTAATTTGGTAAGGCTCCCGTTACGTGGTGATTCGCTTGGGTCATATTCATCGGAGAAGTGTTGCACGATGGAACGAATGGTTGCCCCGTGTGAAACAACGACCACGACTGAGCCATCTGGTAATTGACGTAAGTGATCAAAGCCCTTATTAATCCGGGTCCAGAATTGTTCGGCGTTTTCGGCATCGCCATATTGGTCGGCAGCGGCAATTCTGTCCTTAAGATTGTCAGGGCCCCAGCCGGCAGCCATTTGAGCAAAGGTATGGTAACCTTCAGCGCCACCTAACATGTCAGCCATCTCCGCACCATTGGCACCTTCAAAGTAACCGAAGAATTCTTCCCGGAAGGCTGGTTCTGGAGTTGGTTCCTTAATGTCAGTGTTCGGATCCGCAGCTAGTAGCAAGCGGGCCGTTGCCATTGTTCGTGGCAAGTCACTAGCAAAGAGGTAATCAAAGTCCACCGCAGCCAGGTTCTTGCCTGCCCGCTTAGCATCTTCAATTCCCTTTTCAGTTAGTGGGGCATCTGCCCATCCCTGCATACGGTTGTAGCGGTTAAGATAGGTTTGCCCGTGACGAACAAAGTAAGCAGTAATTGCCAACTTGACCAACTCCTTTAGAAAATAATTCACTCTTCATTTTACCATGAATTGGTCTAAATTAAATCATCAAGCTACAGCATCCGATTGCGCTTGATAATTTGCCGCCGCAGGTAACGAACCAGGGCCAATAAGCCAACGGCTACTAATCCCAAAGCAACCATCGCTAACAAGATTAGCGAAAAGTGCTTCTTAACGAACGGAATTGAGCCGAAGTAGTAACCAATGGTACAACCCAAGATGACCCACACAGTAACCCCAATGATGTTACCGATCATGAACCGGCGGAGATCAAACCGCATTGTGCCGGCAATCAAAGGGACAAATGTCCGGACTAGCGGGACGAACCGACCGAAGGCGACCGCCTTAATTCCGTGGCGGTCCAGTAATTCATGAGCCCGCACCATTCCGGGACCTTCAACCCGCTTTTTAAGCCACTTCCAGTGAGAGAGGGAACGACCAATGAAATAGTTGACCGTATCACCAATGAAAGCCGCAAAGAAAAAGACGGGGATCACAATTTCCATCTTCAAGAAGGGGTGGAAGGCAATGAACGAACTAGTGAGGAAGACCAGTGATTCACCAGGGAGCCAGGGGAAGACCACCAGACCAGTTTCCATGAAGATTAAGGCAAATAGGAGAACGTAGCTCCAGGGGCCTAACCATTCGAACATGGGGATGATGACTTCTGCCAGGTGGGTCAAGATATATAAAATATGGGCGATGGTGATCACTTCCTTCCAGTTATTTTTTCTATTCTACCCTTTAATTATATGAGAAGATGATCACTTTGACCAAAATTAACCTTCTTTTAATTATTGGGCTTTGTGTTAGGTGGCTTGCCTAAGAAATGCTATAATTATTAGACGATTTATTTGCGTGGAGGGATTAGTTTGGTAGAACAATCGGAACAACAATTTGAACAAGCCCACTTGGATCACGTGATTGCGGAAGTCAAAAAGGCGGAAAAGTCCGCTGAAGGCAAGATCAAGACTGCTAAGCATGATATCAAGGGGATTAACAAGCAGATTGACGATATCCACCTAAACACGACGACTTATTCCGGGATGATGGATACGGCAATGTCCTTCCGTACTCAGCAACAAATGCTGGATGAACGGCATAATAGTTGGCAACACGCCGCGGACCACTTATCAACTTTACGGCGACTGGAGAAAAAGCCCTTCTTTGCGCGGATTGACTTTCAAGAAAAGGGGAGCGATCATCCAGAAACCATCTATATTGGCCTGGCTTCATTCTCGGATCGGCCAGATCACTTTCTGGTTTATGATTGGCGGGCCCCAATTTCTTCTATCTACTATGAGGGTAAATTAGGCAAGGTTTCCTATGACACTCCGGTTGGCAAGCAGGAAGCCAACCTAACACTGAAGCGCCAATTTCAAATTGAAGACGGGACGATTGTTACCATCTTTGATACTGATGAACAAGTTGGTGACCAGATGCTCCTATCAGCTTTGGGCAACCACTCGAGTACCAAGATGAAGAGCATTGTCACCACGATTCAGCGGACGCAAAATGAGATTATCCGGGATACCAAGGATGACCTGTTATTCGTTCAGGGGGCAGCTGGTTCTGGGAAGACCGCGGCCGTATTACAACGGGTGGCCTGGTTACTGTACCGTTACCGGGGCAATCTGACTTCCTCACAAGTGGTCCTCTTCTCGCCAAACCAGTTGTTCAACGACTATATCGACCAAGTTTTACCTGAATTGGGCGAACACAACATGGTTCAAATGACCTACTTCCAGTTCGCTAATCGACGGGTACCACGGCTCCATGTCCAAACTCTCGGTCAGCGGTTCGAAAGCAGTCAGGACCCAATGATTAAGAAGGCCGGTCGCCTGACCACTAGTCTAGAGTACTTTAAGGCAACGGGGCGTTACGCTCAGCATCTCGGGAAGGCCCACCTGCGTTTCCGCAACATTATGTTCCACAAAAAGGTGCTCTTCAGTAAGGAAAAGATCAAGGAAATCTACTATTCCTTCAATCAAAACTATAACCTGGGAAATCGTCTAGATGGAACCAAGGAAGCCCTTATTAAGGCCCTCAACCACCGAATTAGCGTGGAAATGCGTAGTAAATGGGTTGAAGAAGCCGTTCAATCATTGAGTAAGGAACAGATTGACGATATGATGGGCGACCAGCCACGGGAATTTGAAAGCGAAGACCAGCAATTCCGCTTCCTGGCTCGTCAAATTGTGATGGAAGCTCTGACTCCAGTAAAGCGGGCGATTGATCACAACTTATGGATCAACATTAACGGGCAGTTTATTCATTTGCTACGGGTCACTCCCAAGTTGCTTGATTTAAACAAATTCGACCTTACAGAAGCGGACTGGACAGCATTTGTTGACCAAACTAAGGAAGAGCTGCGTCATGGCCAAATCAGTGCGAGTGGCATTACCATTTACCTATACCTGTACGACCTGATCACCGGTCGCAAGGGCCAACGGGATATCCGTTACGTCTTTATTGATG
This sequence comes from uncultured Limosilactobacillus sp., assembly GCA_944326735.1. The sequence continues at coordinate 19,056 of CALVFC010000006.1, forward strand.
AGGTTCAGGATTATGATGCTTACCAGTTAGCATACTTGAAGTTCCGCTTCCCGTTTGCCCGGTTTACGTTATTAGGGGACCTCAACCAGGCCATCTTTACTCACGAGAACAGTCGCTCGTTATTGCAACAATTAACGACGATGTTTGACCCAGATAAGACGAAGGTGGTGCAATTAACGAAGTCGTACCGTTCCACTAAACAGATTACTAACTTTACCAAGCACCTGTTGACGAATGGCGAACAGATCGAGGCGTTTGACCGGAACGGTGATCTACCAACGGTAATTGTTGATCAAGATTACCAACACGGTGTGGACTCACTAGTAAAAACACTGCAGACCGACCAACAGCAGCATGACGCTGTGGCCATTATTGGCAAGGACCTGGCTGAATGTGAACAGCTGGCCGCAGAACTCAAGCGGCGCAACGTAAAGGCCACTTTGATTAGGACCGAAAACCAACGATTAGTTGATGGTATTATCATCGTGCCTTCTTACCTTGCCAAGGGGTTAGAGTTTGATGCCGTCGTTGTCTGGAATTGTAACGCCACGCAGTATCCGGATGACACTGAACGGCAGCTCTTGTACACCATTGCTTCACGGGCAATGCACATCCTGACACTAATTTCCGTTGGCCAACTGACACCATTACTGAAAGATGTCCCGACCGACGAATACCAATTGATTGAAAAGTAAAAAAGACGCTTAGGAGCGATTTCCTAAGCGTCTTTTGTGTGTCTCAATTGTAAAATCACGTTGGCTAATAGAATCAACGCACCACCGATTGCTAAAGCGGGAGTAAGTTTTTCAAAACCAAATAGGATTGAAAAGACGGCAGCAAAAAATGATTCGGTCATGAGAATGAGGCTTGCTGTAGTGGGGTCGGTATACTTCTGAGCAACAAGTTGGAGACTCCGGGCAATGAAAGTGATCACAATTGCGACGATTGCTAGTGGCCACAGTGCTGCCACCCAGTTAATGTGATTAAATGATGATCCTTCAAATAATAGGGCCATCGGGGTCCCAAGAATGACTTGAACAAGGCCGATGAGCGTAATGATCACCCAGGGACTGGAAGCATGACTGGCATACTTAGCAAAAATAATAATCTGAAAAGCCCAGCAGACTGCTGATAACAGGGTCAGCCAGTCCCCGGTTAAGATGATAAAACTCGTATTAGTGATCCCGGTTAAGATTGCCATCCCCAGTAACGATAGTGGTACGGCAATCCATACCTGCCTTTGCGGCCGTTCTTGCCAAAAAAGCCACAGGACGAAGGGGGTAAACACCACATAGGTCACGGTGAGGAAGGCACTCTTTCCCGGAGTGGTCGTTTGTAAGCCAGCCGTCCGCAGAAAGAAGCCACAGAAGTTCACAACACCAACAATCAAGCCAATACGCAGGTCATATCTAGTCATGTGGCGAAGTTGCCGGTGAAAAATGAGGAGACCGGTGAGGAGGCACATGATGCCGCGGACGGCATTGATAGTTGCGGGGTGCATTCCCGCCTGGACAACCATTTTATTAAAAATGTAGGAACTACCCCACATCGCGGTGACGATGAAGAGAGTCAAGTTAGCACCTTGTCGAGATAATTTCATAGGGTTGACCGCCTTATTGTTTGATCAGCAGGGTTAATGCTTCTTTAAAATGGAGAGTGAGTGCAAATCTGTTTGCATGATGGCGTTCGCAAATAACAGGAGTATGCCACCAATAATGAGTGACCAGGTTAGATGGTCATAGCCCATCAGGACGGAAAGCAGACTGGCGAAAAATGATTCAAGCATTAGCAATAAACCAGCGGACGTTGCATCCGTGTACTTTTGCGCGGTGAGCTGCATTCCCTGGGCAATAAAAGTCACTAAGACGGCTAAGAGAACGACTGGAATCATTGCTTGCAACCAGTGGATATGAGGAAAGGTAGCTTGCTCAGTCGTCAGGGCTGTGACCCACCCACAGATACTTTGAACGAGGGCGATCATGAAGATAATCACCCAGGGGCTGGACGCCCGCGATGCCAATTTACCAAAGAAGATGATTTGGAGGGCCCAGAAGATGGCCGAAATAAGTGTCAACAGGTCCCCGTACTGAAGCTGGAGACCACTGGAGATGACATTCGTCAGGATCGCAATTCCGAGAACTGCGATTGGCAAAACAAAGTAAGTTTTTAATCGTGGTCGTTCATGCCAAAAAATCAACAGGAGCAGTGGGGCTAAGACTACGTACATTGTAGTTAAAAAGGCGTTGCTAGCGGGTGTACTGAAGCGTAAGCCATCCGTTTGAAGAAAGTAGGCCACAAAATTGATGATACCGAGCAGCAAGCCCACTTTGAAATCGAACTTAGTCATCCGCCGTAATTGGGGAAAGAAAAAGATTAGGCATCCCAAGACACAGATGGTCCCCCGACCGGCATTGAGCATTCCAGAATGCATGCCGGCATTTAGTGCCATTTTGACAAAAATATAGGAAAATCCCCAAATAACTGCGACTGTTAGCAGCCACCAATTTGCCTTTTTCTTAGTCATTTTCAACCGCTCCCCATTCAATAAGATAGCAATAATCTAACAGATTATTCGCTACAAAGTAAACAAATTTGAAAATTTTCTAAAAAAAGTTTCTTCGTTCCCTTTGCAATCAATTATTATAGTATTATTGTTAACGTTGATATTTTTTTATGGAGGAACGATTATGAAGACAGCTTTGCAGAAGCTACGCAAGGGTTTAAATACCAAACTCGGCTTCTTTCTGCTAGTAGTACTCCTGTTCGGAATTAAAAGTTACTGGGCGTACAGTACTGAATTTAACCTTGGTGTTAAGGGAAGTATCCAACACTTCCTGTTAGCCTTTAACACCATTCCCGGGGCATTGGTCTTTCTGGGAATTGCTCTGTATTTCCGGGGGCGCCTTTCTTATTGGCTGATGCTGATTATTAACGCCCTGCTTTCCACCTGGCTATTTGCTAACATCCTGTATTACCGCGAATTCTCTGATTTCATTACGTTCAACGTGATTAAGGGGTCCGGGGCCGCTGCTAACAACCTGGGTAAGAGTATTTTAGGGATTATTCGACCGGTTGATTTCTGCGTTTACCTCGACGTGATCATCCTGGCATTAATTTTGCTATTCCACGTCATTCGGGTGGATATGCGTTACTTTAAGATTCGCTATGCCGCTACGATCACTGCACTTGGTTTTGTCCTGTTTGGGGTAAACCTGGGAATGGCTGAATCAGACCGGTCACAATTATTAACTCGGACTTTTGACAACAACTACATCGTTAAGTACTTAGGGCTGCAAGCCTATACCATCTATGATGGGGTGAAGACCACTTCAAACAGCGTGGTTAAGGCCCGGGCAAACAGTGACCAGTTGAAGTCAGTTCGGAAGTTTTTGAAGAATAACTACGCCGCACCAAACGTTCAATATGAAGGAACGATGCGGGGCAAAAATATTTTCGTCATCCACTTGGAAAGTTTGCAGCAATTCATGATTGATTATAAGCAAGACGGTCAAGAAGTTATGCCAAACTTGGACAAGTTGTATCACTCTGATAACACCTTGGCTTTTGATAACTTCTTCCACGAAGTTGGTCAAGGGAAGACTGCCGATGCGGAAATGATGCTTGAAAACTCACTCTTCGGTTTGCCAGAAGGTTCTGCCATGGTTACCGATGGGACGACCAATACTTTCCAATCAGCACCAGCATTGTTGCACCAGAAATTAGGTTACACGACCGCTTCGTTCCACGGGGATGTGCCAAGTTTCTGGAACCGGGACAATGCTTACAAGTCATTTGGTTACCAATACTTCTTCTCCAAGGGTTACTATCCAAAGGTAAGGGATCAAGAATTGGGTTACGGATTGAAGGATAAGATCTTCATGAAGGAATCCATGCATTACGTTGAACAACTTCCACAACCGTTCTATGCTAAGTTGATCACGGTTACCAACCACTACCCATACATCATTGATAAGAAGAATGAATCAATTCCGGCATGGAAGACCGGGGATGACACTGTGGACTCTTATGTTCAAACGGCCCACTACCTCGACCAATCTATCGGTGAGTTCCTTGATTACCTTGATAAGTCAGGGCTACGGCAAAATTCCGTATTGATCTTATACGGTGACCATTACGGAATTTCCAATAACCACCGGCCAGCAATTGCCCAAATTCTTGGTAAGAAGAAGGTCAATAACTATGATCTGGCCATGTTCCAGAAGGTGCCATTCATGATTAACGCCCCCGGTTTAAAGGGTGGAATTGACCATACTTATGGTGGTGAAATTGATGTGCTGCCAACTCTGGAAGACTTGCTGGGCATCAGTTCACGGAATTACATCCAGTTTGGTCAAGACTTGCTGTCACCACAACGGAAACAGATCGTTCCGTTCCGGAATGGTGATTGGGTCACTAATAAGTACACTAAGTTTAATGGTGATTACTACCACACTGGCAGTGGCAAGCAGATTAAGAACCCAACGGCTAAGCAGAAGAAAGAGTTTGCCAAGATTCAAACCTATGTCACGACTGACCTTGGCCTGTCTGATAAGGTGATGAATGGTGACTTGCTACGGTTCTACAAGCTGCCGGGCTTCAAGAAGGTCGATAAGAAGGCATACACTTACAACTTCAAGAAGAGTATGCATAAGCTAGAAAAGGCTCAGAAGAAGCACAAGACGAGCGTGAAGGCAGAGAACAATAATCAATCAACGTATGATGATTACTCCACCGACGCACCAGAATTAAAGGATCAAAATCCAAGCTTCCCGAAGCCATAGATTAAAAGTAAAACAGTGACCGCACCGTTGATTGGCCTGGTCACTGTTTTCTTATCTGCAATTAGTGGTACTATTGTAGTTAATCGCTTACATTTAATGATGAAGGAACATGCATAATGGATCAATGGATGAATTATGAACAATTTGACCGCCAAACCTGGCACAGCTTTTTCCCAACGGATACAGTCCGGCTTACCCAGGATAATTTGGATGATATCAAGTCGCTCAATGACCGGATTTCGATCGAAGATGTCCAGGACATTTATTTACCGCTGATTAAAATGATTCAGCTGAAGTACCAGAATTATCAAGAATGGCAAATGCAAAAAGCCAACTTCTTGCAACAAAAGGTTGAACGGATCCCATATATTATTGGGATAGCGGGGTCAGTGGCAGTCGGTAAGAGCACCATTGCGCGGCTCCTAAGTATTCTGTTAAACCGCCTGCTCCCTGATAAACGGGTGGAACAAATGACGACCGATGGTTTCCTTTACCCGAATGCCGAGTTAAAGCGGCAGGGGATCTTGGACCGGAAAGGCTTCCCGGAATCATATGACATGGAGAAAATGCTGCGCTTCATGAATGATGTCAAGGGTGGTCAAGATGTCGTTACAGCGCCCACGTATTCTCACCAAGTGTATGACGTTGTCCCCGACCAACCATTGGTAATCAAACAACCCGACATTTTAATTGTGGAAGGGATCAACACGTTGCAGTTGCCATCAAATCAACAGATTTATGTCAGTGACTACTTCGACTGTTCTATATACGTTGATGCTGATCCAGCTTTGATTGAACAGTGGTACCTGCAACGGTTTGGTATGCTTTTGGATACGGCATTTACAGATCCATCTAACTACTATTACTCCTATTCACAGGGCCCACGAAAAGACGCCTTTGCCATGGCCAAGCGGGTTTGGCAGCAGGTTGATTTGCCCAACCTCAATGAATATATTTTGCCAACTCGTAACCGGGCCAACTTCATTCTCCATAAAACCCATAACCATATTGTTGACCGCGTTTACCTTAAACGGGGTTAAATAAGATTCCGTACTGATTAATGGATAGTCAGTCACGGAATTTTTTATTTCCTGGGAAATTGTATTGCCGGGGGTCTGACCATTGACCTACCATCGGCGAGCTTGTAAACTTATGAGTTAAGAAGAGAAATTTTAACAGAAGGAAGTGGCAACGTGGCAAAATTGAATCTGGATGCATTTGATAAGATTATCGTCCTTGATTTTGGTAGTCAGTACAACCAACTGATCACACGGCGTTTACGTGACTTTGGGGTTTACTCCGAATTGCTTTCACATAAGTTAACTGCCGAAGAAATCAAGAAGATTAACCCTAAGGGAATTATCTTCTCAGGTGGTCCAAATAGTGTTTACGATCCTGATGCTTTCAAGGTAGATCCTGAAATCTTTAAGTTAGGGATTCCAATCTTGGGGATCTGCTATGGGATGCAGTTAATGTCCTATGACTTGGGCGGTAAGGTTGAAAAGGCTGATAACTCTGAATACGGGCGTGCTGATATTGAAGTGCTAGATGAAGATACGCCATTGTTCAAGGGCCTGCCAAAGAAGCAGTTTGTTTGGATGAGTCACGGAGACCTGGTAACGAAGGCCCCTGATGGCTTTGAAGTGACTGCCACCAGCAAGAACTGCCCAATTTCATCGATTGCTGATGACAAGCGGAAGTTCTACGGTATTCAATTCCACGCAGAAGTGCGAAACTCTGAATATGGGTTAGACATCCTGCGCCGCTTTGCGTTTGACGTTTGTGGTGCTAAGGCTAACTGGACAATGGATGATTTCATTGACCTGCAAATTGAACACATTCGGAAAGAAGTCGGTGATAAGAAGGTTATCTTGGGCCTTTCCGGTGGGGTTGATTCCTCCGTTACCGCTGTGTTAATTCACAAGGCAATTGGCGACCAACTGACTTGTATCTTCGTTGACCACGGTCTGTTACGGAAGAACGAAGCTGACCAAGTAATGAACGCGTTGAACCGCGACCTCGGTGTTAACATTATCAAGGTTGACGCCGCTGACCGGTTCCTTGGTAAGCTGAAGGGCGTTACTGACCCCGAACGTAAGCGGAAAATTATTGGTAAAGAATTCATTGAAGTCTTCAATGAAGAAGCCAAGAAGATTCCGGACGCAGACTTTCTTGCTCAAGGAACCCTGTACACCGATGTGATTGAATCAGGAACGGATACCGCTCAAACAATTAAGTCGCACCACAATGTTGGTGGCTTGCCAAAGAAGCTTGGTTTCAAGTTGATTGAACCATTACGGAAGCTCTTTAAGGATGAAACCCGTGAACTGGGTGAAAAGCTTGGTATTCCACACGAATTAGTATGGCGGCAACCATTCCCTGGCCCAGGTCTGGGTATTCGGGTCATCGGAGAAATCACCTCTGAAAAGCTGGAAATTGTCCGTGAATCCGATGCTATCCTTCGTGATGAAATTAAGAAGGCCGGCTTGGATGAAAA
>CALVFC010000007.1 GCA_944326735.1 uncultured Limosilactobacillus sp.
TATCGATTGCCTTTGCGCAGGTTTTGGGATAACGTTTTCCGCAGGTTAGTTACAAAACCTTTTTGCGGATTAATTGCCTAGTGTCGTTCTGCCTGGCTAACCTTGGCTTGGATCAGATCGTGATGTGGTCTAAGCCGGTTTTGATGCTCCTGTACCCATTAGCCATCGTCCTGGTGTTGGCGGCCATGTTGTCACCGGTGTTTCACCATGCCACGATTATGTACCGCTTGCCGTTGCTGTTCACACTGATTCCAGCACTGTTTGATATGGTTAATGCCCAGCCGCCAGTAATCCGTAACTGGACAGTCAACCAGGCGCTAATCCACTTTGCCCAGCAATCTTTACCGTTATTCAAGATGGGCTTTAGTTGGCTGCCATTTGCTATCCTGGGCTTTGTGCTGGGGATGATCATCTGGCAGGTACAGCGAATGCGATCTAATGCTTAAATAATTTTACAAAATACAAACGCCCAGCATTTAACATGTGCTGGGCGCTTGTTTGTTTAAAGATTAACAGGATAACGATAAGGGAACCGGGCCTTACTTGGTACCTGGTCCCACTTAACGGGGTAACCGGCGCCATGGGCACAGAAGACCGAATCAGGGGTGTTGTCCAAGTCGGCTGTGGGGTCGTAATGATGACGCGCAATAACCTCATCAGCATTGTGGCATGGTTGATAGCCACTTACAGTTAGTTCTAGTTGACCCTGACCGTGAGAGTAGCCCCGAACCTGCTGGGCATAGTCCCGCATTTCGCTCACGGGGGCAGTTCCAGTGATTACGCCAACGTCTTGGTGGTCGCTTTGCTGCAGGTTAAAGGTCCCGCTCATTTGCTGGATATCATTAATGGCGCGGCCCACTTGGTCGGTGGGGACTGCCAATCGGTACTGGTACCATGGTTCAAGCAGTTGACAATGACCACTCTGCTTAAGCACCATTAATCCTTGGCGGACTGCCCGGTAAGTGGCCTGGCGGAAGTCACCACCCTCAGTATGGACAATCTTGCCCCGACCACCAATGAGCGTGATTTTGACATCCGTTAGCGGGGCACCGATTAATACGCCGCGGTGTTCTTTACTACCGAGACTCAACATAATCTGGTGTTGCCAGTTCTTACGCAAAACATCGACGCTGCAATCATTAGCGAAGGAAAGCCCGGAACCCCGTGGTGCTGGTTCGAGAAGAAGGTGGGCCTCCGCATAGTGGCGGAGGGGTTCAAAGTGGCCCACACCTTCGACTTTTTCCGTAATAGTTTCCTTATAAAGGGTTTCACCAGCAGTAAAGGCCACTGTTAAATGGTCACGTTCTTGCAGTGTTTGTTGGAGAATCTCTAATTGAACACTCCCCATAATTTGTAGACGAATTTGCGCCAGGTGCTCATCCCAAGTGACGTGCAGTTGAGGATCTTCGTCTTCAAGCTCCTGGAGGGCCGTTAAGACCTTATGAGGATCATTGCCTTGGCAATCGACCGCGTATGATAAAACGGGCTGGAGAATGCTCTGAAAGGCATCCTGAACGTTACCGAGACCTTCCCCAGGCTTTGTATCGGTTAAACCAGTGACTGCCGCCACTTCGCCGGCATGTAGCACCTGCTGAATAGTGAATTTATCACCGTTATAAACGCGAATTTGATCAATCTTCTGGTCTTGTTTAATGGTGGCTTTAGCCGGAAGCTCGCCACCAGTAACCCGAAGCCAGGTCAGCCGATTACCTTGGGAGTCATGGGAAACCTTAAAGACCCGGGCACCGAAATCTTCCGGACATTGCCGTTCCTGTGTCCATTGTTCAAGACCGGTCATTAAGTTCTCAACCCCGGTTAATTTGAGGGCCGCTCCCTGGTAAACAGGGAATAGTTTCCGTTGCTGAATTAATGTTCTAATTGCTGAGTCACTGATTGTCCCATTAGTTAGATATTTGTCGAGGACGTTCTCGTCAAGAGTAGCAATCGATTCTAATTGGGTGTCAGTAGGTTGCTCGTCTAATGGCAAACAACCTGCGTCAAATTCGGCCTGCAATTGTTTCACGACACGCTGGGGGTCCGCCCCGGTCAGGTCATTTTTGTTGATGAAGATAAAGGTTGGTACATGGTGCGCCTTTAGTAACCGCCAAAGGGTCCGCGTATGTCCCTGAATACCATCAACCGCTGAGACGACGAGAATAGCATAGTCAAGGACGGCCAGAACCTGTTCTGTTTGATAAGCAAAGTCGACGTGGCCCGGAGTATCCAACAGAGTTAACTCAATGTTGCCATACTGAATGCTGGCTTGGTGTGAATAAATCGTAATGCCACGTTGTTTTTCTAGCTGGTCGGTATCTAAAAAGGCACTGCCTTGATCAACCCGGCCAAGTTGACGAATCTGACCGGACTGATAAAGCAGTGCCTCTGACAGGGTAGTTTTCCCTGCGTCAACATGAGCAACGATTCCTGTGACAATCTTTTTCAAAGCTACTTCTCCCGTTGATTTTCGGTCCGAACAACTAAGACATCACACGGGGCATTCCGGTTAACATAGTTGGTGACGGATCCCAGGACAAACCGTTCAACTCGGGACAGTCCCGTTGTTCCGATAACGATCAGGTCAGTATGGTGGTCCTTGGGGAAGTCATGGGCAATAACCCGTTTAGGATTACCAAAACGAATGTGAATAGCCACATCTTGAACCCCGGCGTCTTCAGCAACCTTCTTGAGGTCATTGAGACGTTCCTTAGTTGTTGCGACCATTCCATAGGTTTGGTCATTGGTGACAGCATTCGTCGCACTATAACCATCAGAAAGTTGGCCGACTTGTTCAATCGTCAGTAGGTCGAGGTGGGCATGATTATGTAAGGCTGATTTAATAGCTTCTTGCAAAACCGGGTTGGTGGCCTTGGAACCATCAATTGCGGCGAGCACGGTATGATATTGCGTTTCACTCATGGAACAGACTCCCTTTCGTTTCTTTACCTCAATTATACTTTGTTCGGGCTGGAATTAGGGTAATTTATCAAGATTTTTCATTGAAACCGGTTGCAATAAAGACTACACTTCAGTTATAGATAAATTACATTTTTGACAATTTAGTCTAATTAGACTAGGGATAAGGAGTGGGACAATGCGATATGTTTCAATGACTTCTCATAATATTGGGATGAATTTGGCGACTGAACAGTATTTGATGAATGATAAGGATTTTGGTAATGAACCACTAGTACTGTTTTATTACGAAAAACCATGTATCATCGTTGGTCGTAACCAGAATACGTTGGAAGAAATTAATCATGACTATGTAAAAGAACACAACATTCGAGTTACCCGGCGGCTGTCTGGTGGTGGCGCCGTTTACCAAGATTTGGGCAACCTGTGCTTTAGTTTCGTGGTACCAAGTGATAGTGAAGAGTTTGGTGACTTTAAGTCGTTCACTAAGCCAATCGTGGAAGTCCTCCACCAAATGGGCGCCACAACTGCAGAAGTCAGCGGGCGGAACGATATCCTCGTTGACGGTAAGAAGTTCTCCGGTAATGCCATGTACACCAAGAATGGCAAGACCTTCTCCCATGGTACCTTGATGCTAGACGTTGACCTGAGCGTGGTTGCGAAGGCGTTACATGTTCCGGCTGACAAGATTGCCTCCAAGGGGATCAAGTCTGTTCGCTCCCGGGTGACTAATTTGCGGCCATTCCTTTCCGCGGAATATAAGGACATTGATGTGCCAACTTTCCGTGACGACCTGATCAAGGGGTTGTTCCACGTCGACAGTCTGGATGAGATTAAGGATAAGCAATACGTTGTTACTCCTGAAGATCAAAAGGAAATTGATAAGATCTACGAACAGTACTACAACAACTGGGACTGGGTCTACGGTAAGTCACCAGAGTTCACTATCAAACGGCGGAAGCACTTTGATATGGGGACAATCGATGCGCGGCTGGACGTTAAAAACGGGGTCATCAAAAACATTAAGTTCTACGGTGATTTCTTTGGGCCAGAAGACGTCGCTGACCTGGCCAAACAGTTAGTTGGCGTGAAGTATGACCACGATGCCATTTCGGCAGTGCTGGAAAAGAGTGGTACCCAGCAATACTTTAATGGGATTCCGACTGCCCAGGTTGCTGATTTATTAGCATAATTGCGGATTACTGAGTTTTTGTGTATGATGAGGAACGAGACAGGGGATGTCGAAGTCCTCATTTTTTAATCCGGTAAGGAGCGAACGATTCATGAAATTAACAGTGGCAGATTACATTAGCCAATTAACTGGCAACCAGGTGCAGGTTACGACCACTGAATCAACGGCGTCAAAGGTCCAACAACCCGCCGTATTGAAGAAAGCAATTCAGACTGTCATTGACGCCCTTGATGCAGGGCACATTGCGCGATATGAGATTACGGTTAAGATGCGGAAAGGGGATCCGGTGAACTTTCACCTGGATACCAACCTGATTAACATCCCAATGGCCGAAGCAGAACGGTTAGATAATAAATTGCTTGACCAGGAGCCAACCTATCCCGTCAATTTATACATGGTGATGGAAAGTGATGACCTTAATAAATCACACTTACGGATTGATGAGTTGGCCAACGAAACTGACTTGGACGGGGCTATTCAGCCACTTGTTGAAAGGGCCCAAACGTGGGTGGCGGAACACCTCGCCACTGTTGCGGAAGCTCGCGCCTGATTTGCGTACCGCGCGATAAAATGTTACAGTATTAATTGCGATGAGTCGAGAGGTCTGGTAGCAACCCAAATGGCTATCATAAGACATTTTGACAAGTGGGGTACGTTAACTCACCGGATTGTGAGGTACCCGGTTCTGTTGGCCATGTGGACAGTGCTGACAAACCTGAGATAGTATCAATACACGAAAAAACAGACGCTAAGCTTTACTTGGCGTCTGTTTTTGTATACTTAGGAGATAATAAAAGGAGGAATAAGAGCTTGGGACGTAAGCAGCTAACCAGCTGCGAGCGCACCCAAACGATATGCAGAAACTAAAGAAAGATTACAAGAAAGCACCCATTTCATCGATTCACTTACGGTTATACCTGGCGATTATCCTGGGGCAGATTGCCTGTGGGTATGCATTGGGTATTAGTGGGACGGCCTTATCTGAGGCCCAACACGTCATTGACATCAGCGGAACCTGGCAGGGATTAATCGGTGCCGGTAGCCTAATTGGGTTAGCCGGTTCTGCCTTAATGGGCCGTCTGGCAGATCAAATCGGGCGGCGGGGGATGCTGATGGCCAATATGTATTTATTCGCCATCCTATCAATTGCCCAGCTTTGGACCACTAACTTGTTTATCCTGTTTATCATTCGGGTTCTGTTGGGCTTAATGATTGCGATTGACTACACTGTGGGTAATTCACTATTAGTCGAATGGCTACCAGCCAAGGCAGGTGGTAAGTTCCAAAGTAATTTAATTGTTTACTGGACCATTGGTTTTATCCTGTCCTATGTTGCCGGGATCACAATTCATGGTTTTGGCGACCAGACTTGGCAGGTTGTATTAGCTTCGTCCGTTGTTCCCGGCCTAATTGCGGCCCTATATCGGTCTGTCTTCCGTCTCCCGGCTTCCCCAACCTGGTTAGCTGTGCAGGGCAAGAATAAAACTGCCCAAAAGGTTATTCAAAAGCACTTGGGCAAGCGCTGGGGATTGTCGCTAAAGCTGATCAAGGCTAAACCGGCTGACAGCATTTCCGTGGCCACCTTGTTAAGCCCCAAGTACCGCCGTCAAACACTGGTTGGTGGGGGCTTCTACGCTTTACAGGCTTTCGCTTTCTTTGGAATTAGTATTTTTCTGCCGGTCTTGCTGAAAAATATGCACATTGGTAACCAGTACGTTTCTGGGCTCATTTACAATGCCTGCATGATGATTGGTGTGCTGGTGGGAACGGTAATCTTTAAGAAGATCAGTCGGCGCGCATTCTTAATTGGCTCCTTCTTTCTATCAATGCTGGCCCTATTAGCATTGGTCATTGGGAGCAGCCTTTCAAGCGACGTTCAAATTGCCATTTTTGCACTGTTTTCCATTATCCTTTCAGCGGGATTGACCCTTGATTATCCTTACCCAACGGAATTATTTGATGACCAAGTTCGCGCTTCTGGTGTTGGAACGTGCATTACCATCAGTCGTTTTGGGGCCGCAAGTGGAACCTTCTTACTGCCTGTTCTTACAGGAGTTGGTGGTGCCCATCTATCAATGCTAGTGTGCGTAATTGTTCTGGCATTAGGTGGCTTCATCTGCTTATTCTGGGCACCAGAAACGTCGCCACGCTTCAAGAAGAAATAATTGTATTATTACTGATCTTGTTTGTTATCACCTGTGAAAAGGCTTACAATGGTGGTGAGAAGAAACCGTTAAGAGCATCCGCCTTAATCGTGAATTCTCCTGACGATGGTGTCATGTGGAAGGGTGATGAACAATGAGAGAGTGGTATTTCTTTGGTTACGTTGTATTGTTCGTGTTCGCGATTTTTATTGTATGCTCAATTATAAAGTAAGAAGTACTAAAGGCATGGAGCTGGTGATTCAGCTTCATGCCTTTATTGCTTACTTAACGATGTATTGCATCCCCTTGTATTGCTTACTAAGGGTAATGATCAGAATCGTTCCCAGAATTCCGTAAATGGCACCGACATAGCCGAGATTGGTCATGGCAGTGAATTGAACAGTTTCAGAAGCGGTGAACGATCCTAATGAAATACCGATATTAGCAAAAATGGAGTTGAGGGATGATGCGAGATCAAGTGACTGAGGATATTCCTTTTCGGCAATGTCTAAGAACATCAACTGGGTGGATGAACCATAACTTGAGAAGGCCACACAGAGGAGGGCGACAATCAGAATGGCAATCCACTTGAAGGACAACAGTGGTCCTAATAACAGGTATAGAACGGTCATAACAGCGTAGACCGCTGGCAGGCGGTGGACACCACCACGGTCGGCCAGGAAGCCACCGAATTTATTACCGATGATGAAGAAGATCCCCATGCCGAACAGTAACCAGTTTAGCCAAGTATTATCAAAGCCCATCACGTTAGTAATTAGGGGCCGAATGTAGGTGTAGATGGTGTAGTCAGCCGCACAAATCGTGATGATGAAGATAACACCTAAGAGCACCCGCTTATCTGTCATAAGGGTAAATTGCTTACTAAGGGTACTCTTGAATTGCGGTGAGTCACGAGGCATGAGCCATACGAGAGCGGCAAAAACAAGGATGGTTAATCCAGAAATCATCCAGAAACTGTCATGCCAAGAGAAGGTCGTTGAGATCACGGTCCCGATTGGAATCCCAATGACGGAAGCAATTGAGAATCCTGCAAAGACCCACGAAACGAGGCTTGCCCGTTTATTCCGCGGCGCAACATAGGAAGCCATTACCAGTACCATTGAAATAATGGCCCCGGCAACAGCGGCCGTCAACATTCGTGAGAGCAGCATGGAAATATAATTGGTGGCCATTGCTGACCAAGTGTTACCGATAAAGAAGATCACCATCAGAACTAACAAGACATGATGTCGTTTCCACCGACTGGCTACTGAAGTGATGATGGGGGTAAAGATGGCGTATACCAAGGCAAACATGGTGACCAGTAACCCTAACCGTGATAGGGAATCATGGTACTCATGAGCAACGTCGGGCAGGACACCGACGATCATGTATTCGTTGCAACCCAACATGAATGCAACAAAGACAAAGAGAATGGATTGTAGACGATATTTCATTTAGTTTTCCTCCTATCTGGGAATACACTGGGACAGCTGTTCCCGAAAATTACAAACTCGTTGTATTGTAACGAATTTGCTCTGAACTTTCTAGGGTCAAGCCATAAAAAAACTGGCGATTAGCCAGCTTTCTTGTCTATTGTGCTAAATAAATCTGTTCATCAATGAGGTCAAAGGAATGCAGCTGCCGATTAACCTTTTGGAGATCGTCAGGTTGTGTTAAGTGGGCTTCTTGCCAGAATTTCTTTGAATCGGTGGCCCCGTCCTTTTCACCAATGACCAGGAGCTTTAATTGTGGGAAGTCGTTGCGGATTAGTTGCAGGACTTCCCAGTCAGTTTCTTGCTTATCTGGAGCCCAGGACATAATGACATAGTCAACCTGGTCACCATACTTCTTAATTGCTGCCAGGGCATCTAACCGTTCAATCTCAGTGACGGGGTGTTTGCCAGTTTCGTTTTCTTTTATCCACGCCTGGCTATCAGTAGTGAAGATCTTTTGGCTACCATTGTTGTTCCGCAAACCTTTAGAAATATAGCCGTTACCAGCCATGATTTCGAGAACGGGGTGGCCATCAAGGTATTCGGACAGGGCCTTCGCAAATGGTGCATTAACGTATGACCACATGCCGTAAGTATCTTCTAGGTAGTCCCGGAAATTCCGGAGGGCATGGTCGAGCTTTGGCAGGGCGGCCGTGTACCGGTTCCATAGCTTATCTCCACGGGGATCGCCCTTTGGATATTGCTTGTTCACATCCTGGAAAATTGTGTCTTGGATATCATCGGGCAATAATAAAGTCGGTAGCGGCTGTGGCAACAGACCGTTCTTTAACAAGCGGTCGGCTTCCAAGGCGTTATTGATCAAAAATTTGATTTCTGGGAAACGGTCAAAAAGGTCTCGGTAGGTCAGCAGTTGCTTGATGTAGGGCGGTTCTGAAACCACCTTGTGGGCCTTTTTGACCCGCTTTTTTAACTTTTTTAGTTGCTTTGGATTCATAAATAACCCCTTATTTTAACTTCAAATTCAGTTGTTCCTGATTGCCGTAGAACTGGTCCGTATCAAGGCGGTTATCGCGTCCCTTCAGGTAACCTTCAATTAGGTTGTAGATTTCATAACGGTCGTTCTTGCTCAGGGCAGTGTGATTGAATGTTAAATTCTTACCGGTAAAGAAGAGTTTAGCCAGATCAAAGTCGTCCCGGTCAGTTTTTCCCGTGAGGAAATCAAGACTGACATCGAAGAATTCGGCCAACTTCCGGGCTTCAATGTACGAAGGCGTCCGAATGCCCCGTTCCCAGTTCCCAATTTGCGAAGCGGTATTTGGCTTTTCATCGGGGCCGAGATTTTCATTCAAATGTTCAGCTAATTCTTTCAGCGTTATTTTTTGGCCTTTACGCAAAGCCCGCAGTCTTTCTGGAAACATAGCGTCACTCCCTTAATAATATCTATTTTAACATTCAAGTTTGCTCGGGTGAAAAAGAATGTGCATGAAAAACAAAACTGTGCTACACTCTGAGCATTGATTATCAAATTACAACATGGGGTTAACTATTTTGAAAAAACAAACTGTTAAACAACATCATTACGTACGCAACACCATCCTGTGGCTGGTCGGGATAGTGGTGGTTGCCATTTTGGGCGCTTCTTGCTACTTCTTCCGGGTGGCGATGGTGCCTACTCATAAGTCCTTTATTAACAACAATCACCGCATTACACGGACCGACCCGCTTTATCACCAAAAAGAATGGTTTGTGCATGCCCATAAGCAAAAGTGGACCATGGAATCGGCCAGTGGTCATTACCAGCTCGTTGCTGATTACATCCCCGCTGCTCACCACACTACCAAGAACGTGGTGATTTTGCATGGCTTCATGGGTCAAAAGAATCGGATGGGTGAGTATGCCGCGATGTTTCACCAAATGGGTTACAACGTGTTGGTTCCAGATGCCCGTGCTCATGGTCAAAGCCAGGGCAAGTACATTGGTTATGGCTGGCCAGAACGCTACGATGTCCGCAAGTGGACCAAGAAGCTGATTGCCAAGAACGGTACTGATAGTCAGGTGGTTATTTTTGGAACCAGCATGGGCGGTGCTACGACAATGATGACTTCTGGAATTAAATTACCGCATCAAGTTAAGGCATTTGTGGAAGATTGTGGTTATACTAGTCTTAACGACGAATTACATTATGAAGCGCACCACATGTACCACTTGCCGAGTGGTTTGAGCTGGGTATTCATTAAGGTCATGAGTGGAATTAATCGTACGCAAAACGGTTTCTTCACTGGCGAAGCAAGCTCAATTGACAGTCTTCACCATAACCATCGACCAATGTTATTTATTCATGGTAGTAAGGATAATTTTGTGCCGACCAAGATGGTGTACCGAAATTACCGGGCTGATCGGGGCCCTAAACAGTTATGGGTTGTTAAAGGGGCCAAACATGCAGCATCGTATGCACATGCGCCGCGCCAATACCAACAGCATGTGGAACGGTTCTTAAACCAATACGTACACTAAGGAGAACATTATGACAATTGCATTTACGATTTTAACGGTGCTCATCGGGGTAGAGCACTTAGGCATTATGTGTTTAGAAATGTTTGCCAGTCCCGCCGCCCAAGCGCGGGCGTTCGATCTTCCAGAACAATTTACAAAGCAACGGGAGGCCCGGATTTCATTTGCTAATCAAGGAATCTATAATGGGGTTCTCGGCCTGGCCCTTGTTCTTAGTCAGTGGCTGTTTGCGGGGATGATGTCGATTGCGGTTGCCCGTATGTTGTTGTTAATGGTGGCAGTAGTTGGCCTATATGGCGGTTTAACGGCAACCAAGAAGATCCTCTTGATTCAGTTTGCCCCCGCGGTAATTGCCTTGATTCTATCAATTTAATTAGATATTAAAATGGTCCCTAGCAATTGTGCTGGGGACCATTATTTATTAATCTAAAGACTGAACGTAAACTAGTTCATCAGTTGAGATCTGTTCATTTAAGGCGTTGGCTAAGGATTGCGAAATCTTGTTGGCTGCCAACTTTTCTTGCACGTAGGAATGCTCTCGTTGGAACCCTTCCACGAAGATCGACGCAATCTTGTCCTGGTCGCTGGCCTGATCACGTGAGAGAATCCGTGCTCGTTGCAGATAGGAACGGCGGACGAGGGCCACTTCGTGAATGTTGTCTGCGGATTGAACATGGTCTAAGTATTCAAAGACTTGTTGGTTAAGGGTTTCAAAAGTTTGGAAGAAGGTCAAGTGAACGTCATGGACTTTCCGGTACTTCATTTGCTTCCGGGTGTGGTAATGCCTGGTCAGGGACCATTTCAACCGGTGGATGACGGCATTAAGCGAAGCAAGAAAGCCATGCTGACTGTGGCGGATAAATGACCGGTTAACGATATTGGTGTACCAAGTGACCGCCTGGGGTGCTAGTTCGCCATTTTCAGCTAATTGGTTAATCGTATTCAGCTCAATTTGGTGGGCCTTTTGGATCAGCCTGTTAAAAGTTGTGCGGTTGATGTGATAGAACTGGGTCATTTGACTATTAAGCTGGTCCGTTACCAGGGAACAGTTATAAGGATCATCAGTATTGTTCTGTAGTTCCTTGATTGCATACTGGACCGTTTTCGTTAACCAATCGCGAAACTCTTCTTGACTATAATCACTAGCTTTGGCAGGCAGGACGAGTGGATAGACAACCGCGCCGACAATGATGCTAATTAGGATCACAAAGGCGGAAATGGAAATAATGGCATTCCGGTAAATAAACTTACTATTATTGATCATAATCGGTAACGAGAGCGCTAATGAGAGGGTAATTGTTCCATGGACACCACCGAGGGCCAGCAGCCAACTATCTTTCGACAGCTTTTCTGAGGCGGATTTAAGGTTCACAAGCTTAAACCGCGCCCAGGCAAACCGGCAGACCAACATAATTAAGTATAAGCCGGCAGCTAACATTAATAGGAACAATAAGTGGACGGCCGGGGTACGCTGGACTACTTGTGGTAGTAACATTCCGAGGAGGACGAATACAATCCCGTTGAGGGCGTCACTGATGATTGTCCAAATAGTAGTAGTCGCAATTTGGACCTTTGTGGAAGTCAGACGGAGACGATCATACAAAATGGAGTGGACAACCCCCGCTGCGACGACCGCCAGAATTCCGGAAAAGTGGAATTCTTCAGCGCACCAGTAGATCACAATGGGGGTCATGATATTAATTGGAATAACGATTGATGCAATGTCAACGTGGTTACGCATCAACGCCGTACGCAACGAAATCAAAAAGCTACCGGCGATTAATCCAAAAAGGATCCCGCCGAAGAAAACGTAGGAAAAGTACCAGATTCCGTGACCAATTGAGAAGTTGCCAGACTCATATGCGGCCAGTGATAGGTCCAACAGAACAATTCCAGAAGCATCGTTAAATAGGGACTCCACTTCCAGGGTTGTGTTGACATTTTCCGGCATTGTAACGTTAGTGGTCAGTGATTTAACCGCCACTGCATCAGTTGGGGTGATAATTGCGGCCAGTAAGAAGGCGAGCGGCAAGCTAAATGTTTTCGCCATTGTGCCATGTAAAATAAAGCCCATGATCAGAACGGTCACGAGGGCGAAGAGGACGCTCAACGAAAAGATGTTTTTAACGTTGTGGGCGAGCACCCGTGAGGACTGATTCTGCCCATCGTTAAACATCAGTGGTGCAATCACCACCATCATGAACAATTCAGGGTGGAGAGTGATATCAGTGGCAGTGGTTGGCAATAGGGCAATAATAATCCCAGCCAAAATCTGGTAAATCGACAGGGGAACCTTTGGCAATATCAGGTGAACAACGTTGGCAATTACCACGGCCCCTAACAAAATGATAATGGTAAAAATCGAATTCATAATCAAACCTCAATATGAATAAAGCGAGACGTAAGCAATTGCTTGATCTCGCTCCTACATCGTTATGTTGTTATTCCCGACCAATTAACATCTTGATGGCCATTGCAATGTTGTAGATGTACAACAATAGCGCTAACAGCAGGGCGAACGTTAATAGGACCCCGCCTAATGCCCCGAGGTGGGAAAAAGCTGAATTCCAAGCGGACAGCGACAGAACCAGAATCGCAAAGATGACATATAACAGTGGAAAAATCTGGGACCAGAAGGCCTGCTTAGCATGGTGCTTAATATTTGGATGATCAGGGCCGGCCACAATCCACACAATCAGGGGGAAGATGACGGGCAAGAAGAGAATACTGATGTAAGATAACGTGTTGACGATTCGCGTCGTTAAAGAATTATCGTTCATATTGGCCTCCGTTTTTCTTCTATTATGCCGAAAAAGTTATGGGAAGGCAATCAGTAATACCTGCAAAATAAGTAGTGAAATGATCAGGATCAACCAGTCGCGCTTCTTGACAATAATAACTTCAGCAGCCGTGCGTGCTTGTCCTTCACGAAAACCGTGCATTTCCATTGCTTGGGCAAGCTGGTCTGACCAACGAAGGGCGGCCAGAATGGCTTTAAAGTATAGTGTCGGTGACCACCAATGCAAGTCAACACCCCGCATTTGACCCGCGACCCGGATCCGGGTAACGGACCGCCGAATGGTTGGAAAAATGTTTAAAGCGGCCAACGTTCCGTAGGCAAATTTACTAGACAGGTGCCCGTTCTGTTCGAGGGAACGGACGAGCTCTAAGTTAGTCGTAGTAAAAATCAGCGCGCTACCGGCAAGTACATAAACATAGAAGCGGGATAACATTACCCAAGCGAGAAACCAGTTATGCCCCGAATAAACACCGAGGGTGATCATTACAGCAATCCCTGGAATTAACGGTAACCCCAGTGCCCACAATAACTGTTGCCACCGCAAACGTTGACTGATTAAGAATCCAAATAGGACTACCGCCAGGACAACGTTAGCCGTCAGTCGGTCAGTAAAACTTACTTCAATGGAAATAATTAAGAGTAGCAGTAATTTTAAACTGGGATTCATTGCTAGTCCTCCTTGTAGGTGAGCCGGTGGTTAGCCATCTCAAGGTGGTGCTGGACAATTTCTTGAAACTGTTCCGGCTGGTGGCTGACAATTAGTAATGTTTGTGGTGACTGCTTCTGGCTGACTTTAATCAGCTTCAACAGCTTTTGCCGGATCTGGAAATCCAATCCATTAAAGGGCTCATCCATCAGCAGGACGGCCTGGCCCATAATTAACATTACGAGAATCTGTAAAAGCTTCTTTTGACCACCAGATAGGGAATAGACAACCCGATCGGCTAAATTACGCAGTCCAAAGTCGTCAATAACTTCATTAATCCGCTGATTCGTGAAGAAAGTGCTGTGACCATGCTTCTGACTTAGCATAATTTCTTCCTTTACCGTAACGTTGATGAATTGGTCATCAGTATGCTGAAAAAGTAATCCCACCTGATGGAAATATTTCCCGGGTGATATTTTCCCAATATCCTTCTGCAAGTAACTAATGCGACCGGTATACGGTAACTGCTTGCTAAGGGCATTGAGGAAGGTTGATTTGCCACATCCAGACGGACCAGTGATTAAGGTGACCCGATTCCGGGGGATAGTTAATTGGTCCTGGCCCAGGATCAGCAGCTTTCCGCGGTGTAACTGTGTGTTGATTAATTGGAAAGCCGGATCCTGACCTGATGGAATCGTAACATCGAGGGGCACCCGTGCTTGGGCATCCGCCTGCTTGAGTTTGGATTGACTCTGCAGTGGTGACAGCATCGTTACTTGTTGGGAGCCGAATTCCACGATTTGGTGAATATAGTCTTGATATCCATGCAGGTCATGGTCACTAATAATAACGGTTAAGTGCCGCTGTGCTTGTTCCGCTTTTAGTGTCGTCAACAGGAAGTTTCGACTAGCCTCGTCAATGTTAGTGAACGGTTCGTCAAGCAGAATAATTTGGGCATTCATCGCTAACGTGGTGGCGAGGGCAACCGCCTGCAGTTGGCCCCCAGACAGGGTGGTTAACGGCTGGTCTGCTAAGGCTGATAAATGCATTTTATTTAAAATCCGGTCAATTTGTGGGGCAATTTTTTCGTGAGGAGTCTGGAGATTTTCTAGGGTAAACTCTAGTTCATGCCGAGCAGTGTCCATTGTAAATTGCATTGCCGGATCTTGAAAAAGCATGGCAATGCGGGGGTAACCATCAATGGTTAACTTCCCATGGGTGATCCGGCCACCGTATTTGGGAAGCAACCCAGCAATGAGCTTTAGCAGGGTCGTTTTACCGCAACCAGTCGGACCGGATAACAGCGTAAAAGAATCATCTGGAATATTGAGGTTGAGCTGGTGCAGGATAGCCGGCTGCTTCGGATATGCAAAAGATAATTGGTGGATTTGAATGGTCATTTACTAATCCTCTGAATAACGTGAGCACGATTTAACAAATTGATGATGAGTTTAACTAACACACCAGTAAATAAGAACATGCTGAACCAGCGCACAATTAACATGGTAATGAGCATGGTTGGCGCAAAGTGACTGTACCCATTACGGAACCAGTCCCAGGCAAAGGTGGTGGCGGTCATCATCGTACTGGTCAGGACAAGGGTAAGCCAGTTGTACATCTTGTAAAAGGTGATTGTAAAGCCTAGCTCAGAACCAATCCCCTGGACAAGCCCTGAAAGAAGGTTAGAAGCTCCCCATTGGTCACCAAGAAGGGTTTCGACCGTAGCACTCAGAAATTCACCAAGAAACGGTGCCCCGGGTAACCGTAAAATGAAACCAGCAAGGGGACCCGCCATGCACCAAATGCCGATTGTAATGTCGTTGGCCATGGGACCGTAACCGAATGGTGTCAGAAGGACGGTGAGCCCGTTATAAATAAAACCGGTGGCGAGGTAAATAACCCCAAATACAATTCCGATAATGGCAAGAAAAATGATATCTCTTAGGTGAAAGTTATGAAACATAGTGAAAATCCCTTTCCGGGCACGAAAAAGCCCCAGCGTCAAAGACAACTGGGGAAAAGACTGATCTGATTACCGATTCCTTCGCTAGCATTATCTAGACAGGTTCAATGGGTATGATCTCAGCCGGTTGGCACCCCAGTAATTATTTAGCTATATTATACATCAATTGATATAAAGAGACAAATTAACTAAGACTGTTGATTAAGCATTGCATTGAGATGACCCATGAAAGTTTCCACAAAGCGTTCTTTATCGACTTGAACAGCGACGTTAACGAGGTGGCGATGGTCATTTAACCGTGCTTTGTCACCGATTGTTCGTCCATAATTAGGACCAGAAGTGGTTACTTTCATTGGCAGCTGAAGCATGGAAACAAATGACGGGTCAATTGCGACGCCGACAGCCAGAGGATCATGGATGGCACAGCCGTGGTGGTCAATCCCTAAGTGGTCATAAGCATCAATATAAAAGTCAGTCAAATCCGCATATGCCTTCCCGGCAGGGGTTCCTAATTGCCGCCACTGGGCAGTCTCTGCTTTCGTCAGGAGGGTGCGAAGTGTGACATCTAGGCCCACCATGGTAAGTGGTAAGCCACTCGTAAAGACAATGTTAGCAGCTTCCGCATCTTGATTGATGTTGGCCTCTGCTGCTTCGCTAACGTTTCCCTCAACGGTTAGGGCCCCACCCATTAGAGTGACATTACCAATCAAGTCAACAATTGCGGGATCCTTTTTAATAGCCGCTGCTAGGTTAGTCAGCGGACCAGTGGGGACAATTGTCAATTGCTGCTGATATTGATGGGCAGCAGTGATGAGAAAGTCAACGCCGCTTTGTTCGCGGGGACCGTGAAGGGGATCAGGTAGGGAAATATCCCCAATTCCATTTTTCCCATGAATTTGTTTGCTGACTTCCATTACCGTGAACGATTGACTGGCCATCGAGTGCTGCGCGCCTAAGAAAACGGGTACTTCTGGGTGACCTAGTAATTCCAACAGCTGGCAGGTATTTTTAGCCGTTTGTTGGACGAAGTTATTGCCGTATGACGCGACAACGCCAATTAAGTCTACTGATGGGTCGGCCAGGGCATAGGCGAGAGCCAAGGCATCATCAACCCCAGTGTCTAAGTCGAGGATCATTTTTTGCTTTGCCATGTTGGGTTCACTTCCTTTAGTAAAATCATACAATGCTTTCTAAGCGTGCGACAAGCTAAACCATGCTACAATTGAAAGTGATGCATGAGGAGGACATTATGACAGAGAAATACGATGTAACAATTATTGGTGGTGGCCCGGCGGGGATGTTTGCAGCCTTTTACTGTGGCCTCCATGAACTGAATGCCCAGTTAATCGAAAGTCTCCCCCAGTTGGGTGGCCAAGTGGGGGCCCTGTATCCTGAAAAGAAAATCTGGGATGTTGCGGGGATGCCCGGCGTCACGGGTCGTCAATTAGTTGATTCACTCACGGACCAAATGCAGGTGGCTCCAGTTAAAGTGTTTACTGGTGAAACCGTCAAAGATGTTGTTAAGGAAGACGATGGCTCTTTTGTCATTAAGAGCGACCAACGGAAATCCCAGTCACGGTCCGTTGTCATTGCGTTAGGTAACGGTGCGTTCCAACCACGGAAATTGGCTTTACCGGGAGCTGACCAATTAGAAGGACACCAGCTGCACTACTTTGTTACCCACAAGGATGACTTCGCTGGACAACGAGTCGCAGTGCTCGGTGGCGGTGATTCGGCTATCGATATTGCCTTGATGTTGGAACCAGTTGCCAAACAGGTGTCAATCGTGCACCGACGTGACCAGTTCCGGGGGCTGGAACATACTGTGACCAAACTGAAGCAATCATCTGTCCAATTAGTAACGCCGTACCTCCCAAGAAAACTGACGGTCCAAGATGACCAATCTGTCACCTTAGACTTAAAGAAGATGCACACAGACGATATCGACCAACTGAACGTTGACCAAGTTATCGTGAACTATGGCTTTACATCAAACAATGCAGCTTTAAACCAGTGGTCACTTGACTTAGACAGTCAACGCAACATGATTAAGGTTGATTCTAATATGCAGACCAATATTGATGGTGTGTACGCAATTGGGGATGGGGTTACTTATCCCGGCAAGGCAGCACTGATTGCGACCGCTTTTGGTGAGGCTCCAACTGCCATTACGGCTCTGGCTAAGCAGTTATACCCAGAAAAACGGATGGCCATGCATAGTTCTTCTATGAAGATCAATAAATAAAATATTGCAATATAATCGACAAGCGACCTCCAGCGTTTATGTGAACACTGCAGGCCGCTTTATAGTTATCTTTATTTTGATTATTGGCGACGGTAACGATCAATCCCGTCTAATAACATTTTAAAGAGCAGACACACGTTCATTAGAAGCCACCCCTTGATAAATAAGCCCAAGTGGATTGGTTGCCAATGAAAGTGGAATAACTGATACAGCACTACCAATGCGATTAATAGTAAATTAGCGCGCAAGAGGTCCTTCGACCAGTGGTGGCTGATCGTATAGTGCCACCCGCGAGTAATGGCGTTCATTAATGATGACATTTTACTTACCCCTTACGAAACCAAGTTAGCACAAATGACAATGACGATGAAGAACACAATCGCTGTTATGTATGATATTTTGAGACTTTCACGCAATCGAGGTCACTTCCACAATCTTACAGTAGTGTCTTTATAGTATAATATAAGCGTTTTGAACTCTTATTAAAAGTGGAGGAGATATAACAGTGCGTGGGCGAACGAAAAATTTAATATATATCGTATTTTGTTTAGTTATGATTGCACTAATGATCGTCCCCGCTGTTCACCATCACCATGAACAACGATTGGCGGCAGCTAAGGCAACGAGCAGTCAAGTAACACCAACACAGTCCCATCATAAAGAGACCATAAGTAGCCATATGCGGACGCCAATTAACTGGCGGAAGTCATCTGAGACGGTGCCCTACCCGGACCTATCCAAAGTTAAGCACCTGTGGGTAAAGGTCGTTATCCCGAAGAACCGGGTCTACCTGTATGATGGTAATAAGGTTATTTACACAATGTACTGCAGTGCTGGTGTTTATAAGACAGATCCGAAGACAGGGAAAAAGAAGAGTGCAACACCGACGGGGACTTTTCATGTCCAAGCGCAGCGGGGTGACCACTTCTTTAACTCACAAGTCAAAGTTGGGGCCAATTACTATGTTTCCTGGCATGACCATGGCAAGTACCTCTTCCACTCTGTACCGACAGATGCGAACGGCCATTATATTGAAAAGGAAGCTGCTAAGCTAGGAAAGTCGACAGGTTCGCACGGCTGTGTTCGGTTGTCAGTCGCTGATGCCAAGTGGATGGAACAAAATCTGCCAACGGGCACAAAGGTCGTTATTGAAGATTAATCCTTCAGAGCCCTAGAATTAGCGTCTAACTTTTGGTACTCTGTGAGGGTTGATTACTATTTAGTTAATCAGATTTCTAAAAGGGAGATTTAATTTAATAGGACCATGAAACGATTATTCTGGGGATTGACAACGCTGCTGATTGTCGGCTTGTCATTATTTACAATCGTTACTGGCGGGGCATCTGCCAACGGACGCGTCGTTAACGCTAAGGCAGCCTTGATTGCTGATGCTTCGACTGGCCAGATAATTTATGAGCAAAATGCTAACCAGCGGTTGCCGATCGCTTCGGTTAGTAAGCTGCTGACTGCCTGTGTGATTGAAGACGAAATCCAACATCACCAACTCAATTGGAACGACAAGATTACGATTACCAAACAGTTGGCTGATATTTCTAATGACAAGAATTATTCTGCGGTCGGCTTACAGAAAGGCGAGTCCTACAGTGTTCAAGACTTGTACAATGCCATGCTAATCAAATCCGCAGATGGGGCCACATTAGCGCTGGCGACTGCCCATGGTCAGACAATGGCGCAGTTTAACCAAAAGATGCGGACCAAGGCAAAGCAAATTGGCCTCAGTAATTATCAGATCGTCAATCCAGTCGGCTTGGATAATGAAGATGTTAAATCTTTTCAGCTTAAGCAGTTCCATAAGAAGGCCCAAAATTCGATGACAGCGCGTGATGTTGCGCTCTTATCACAGTACATCCTGCAACACTATCCCCATATAGTTCAGGTTGCGAGCCAGCCACAAGCACAAATCACCATTAAGGGTCAGAAAAAGACTTACCATAACATGAATAAGATGTTGGCTGGGCAACCAATGGCAATGGCTGATATTCCGGTAAATGGTTTAAAAACGGGAACGTCTAATGAAGCCGGGGCCTGCTTCGCTAGTTCTGGACAGTACCAGGGTCACCAGATTGTCACTGTCGTTTTGAATGCTAAGGGCGGTGGGGACGCGCGCTTTACTGAGACTCAGCAACTCTACCAGTACTTACAAAAGCGGTGCCATATTCAAACGCTGACGCTAGATTCAGCAGACCAACGAGTACGGGTGTACAATGGTCGACATCGTTATGCGAAAACGACCTCTACTGGAATTCCAGTTTGGACAAGCAAGAAGATTAGTAAATATA
The DNA here is from genome assembly GCA_944326735.1 of uncultured Limosilactobacillus sp. The sequence goes on from CALVFC010000007.1 coordinate 20,172, forward strand.
CAATAAAATCTCATTACCAAGAGTCCATTGCGCACGGTAAGGGAGTGAAAGCCCCTCTCCATAAGGGCCAGCAGATTGGGACTATTCACTTAAGTTCATCGGAATTAAAATTCCTGAACAGGCCCAACTTATCGGCACCTTTGTATGCTAAGCAAGCAGATCCGGTCGGTAATTTCTGGCAACGATTAATTAATTAGAAACAAACAAGCGGGATTCCCCTTTTATCGGGAATCCCGCTTGTTGTTTTAATGTGCTATTTATTATTAGCATCCGGGTTAGTTATCTTAATCCGGTTGGAATCAGTAGAGGAGTGGTTCTGTTCAGGTGCATCCGTCGAGTAATCATCAACTGTTGAACGATTATTGTTCTTGGAGAAGATACTTGTCGACTTCAGGCCCAGTTCTTTTTCAATCCGTTTCTCCCGTTTCAAACCATTAGAATAGTTGTAGTCAGCAGCCTTCACTGGTTTGAAGCCCTTTGGGTGGTAGAACCGGAGCAGGTTCTTTTCATTCAATGAATCCGAAAGGGTAAGCTCCGTGTTAACAAGCTTTTGATCACGTTTCAACTGCTTCTTTTGTTTCTTAGTCAATTTAGCGACTTTACCAGTGTGATTATCGTAAATGACGCCGTTGACTGAAGTGTAATGCGGCGTGACAAAATCACGGTTACGGAAAGCGACTACTTGACTGTGTTCTTTGGAGAACAGGTCCGTTCCAAATTGAATGTAGCGTTTCGAGCTAATTCCTAACAGGTGAAGGAGGGTTGGCAAAACATCAATTTCGCCACCGTACTGGTGATAGATACCACCGTGACCACCAGAACCGGGGATAACAAACATTAATGGTACCCGCTGCAGGGATGCATTATCATAGTCTGTCCAGTCATCTGCGGACTTGCCGAAGACGCTCGCCAAAGAAGTGTTTTCACTGTTGGAGATTCCGTAGTGGTCTCCGTAAATCATAATGATGGAGTGCTTATCAAGCCCGGTCTTCTGCAGGTAATTGAAAAATTCCTGAAGTGACTGATCAAGGTAGTGGGCCGTGACAAAGTAGTTATCAACGGTCGTGTCACAAGTATTAGTCGTTGTAAAGTTCGGGTCCTTGTCTTCGTCGTCCAAGTCATACGGGAAGTGGTTAGTGACCGTCAGGAACTTCACATAGAATGGTTGTTGCAGGTTTTGCAGGTAATTAATTGAGTTCTTGAACAGCAACTTATCCTTCAGACCATAACCAGTGGCCTTGTCACCTGAAGTATCGTAATACGAGGCATCAAAGAAGTATTGATAGCCAAGGCTCTTGTAAACGTTGTTCCGGTTCCAGAACGAGGCGACGTTACCGTGGAAGACGGCACTTGTGTAACCAGCTCGCTGGTTAAGAATTGCTGGCGCCCCTTGGAAAGTATTGTCACTACCTAGGGTGGCAAACAGTGAACCCTGTGGCAACCCGAAAGTACTGGTTTCCAACATGTTTTCAGCATCACTCGTCTTCCCCTGACCAACTTGGTGGAAGAAGTTATCAAACGCGTAGGTATCCTTCCCGTGGTAAAGGGAGTTCAAAAATGGAGTGACTTCCTGACCATTAACTTTGCGGTCAATCAAGAATTGTTGGAAACTTTCCAAGTGAATGACAATCACGTTCCGGCCTTTTGCGATGCCATACATCTGGGGGTTCGGACTAGCATAGTGCTTGTCGGTGAATTTCTTGACTTTTAGTAGCTCAGACTTGGTGGCACTTTGCCGCATATTATTAATGTGCTGGGACTTAGCAAGGTCGTAGCCGGTAAAGGCATCGATCCCAAGGTATTTAACGATGTAAGTCCGGTCAAAGGTCCGTCCTAATAATTGGGGACGGCTCATTTCGGCTAGTGACAGGTTGACACCAAACATTGTGATCGCAATGGAAGTGAACGCAAACGCGAGCCGCGAGCTAAGTGCCCGCGGGTCAAACTTAATCTTGCGCGCCAGCATCAAGACGATGATGATGACAATATCCAGCCAGTAAAAAGCGTCATGAAGGTTCGTCAAGGCCAGTGAAGAACCACTCAGCCCCTGATTGACCTTGGAATAACCGGTCATTGTCGCAATTGTCATAAAGTCCGTAAATTCACGGTAATAGATGACGTTTAAATACAACAAAAGCGAGTTGGCGATATCAAGCCCCATTAATACGGGGTAGAAGAATCGCGAACGCTTAAAGTAAAATGCAAAACTATAAATTAATGCAGTGATGGGCAGCGGGTTGATTAATAAGATTAGGTATTGGAAAATTCCCTCTGCGCCGAGCTTAAAATCAGTAAAATAAGCAAATAAAGTCTTAAACCAAAAAAGAACAACTAGGAGGACGTAAAAACCAATCCTAGTGTTCACGAATTTGCTTAGTTTCTTCATAAAAAGAGTTCCTCGCAATCGAGATCATACTTTGAGTTTGCTATTGAAATAGCGAATCAACAGTATTTTATCACAGATTATTGAGAAACTCCTTGCCTAAGTCAATTGTAGTCAAATCTTAATTGTTAATAACTTCTTGCCAATACCGGCTGGGGAGTTACCAACCAGTCCGTCGTAAATAGTGAGTGTAATCGTTTATTGACGGGGATCCAAATCTTATTACGCCGAATATCTTGTAATGAAGCTATGCGTGCTTGGTCACGACGATACTGCTTGCTGAGGGGGATCGTTAATTGTTGCCCGTCCTCAGTACGAACTGTTACAGAACGACTATTGACGCGAATAATTTGGGCCGCAACAACGTTAGAATGGGCATTTGTTTTACGTAGTGTCATTAAAATCCCTTCTTTCTATGGTGATTAGCTTACAAGGGGAATGTGAAGAACTGATGAAATCACGTTAAAAGAATGCTTATTAATGAGTTGTAGCTCAGGTTAAGAAAGCGCTACAATTAAGACGAATACAAAAAGGTGGAGGTTATTACCATGACAAAATTAAACCTTTATTTAGTGCGGCACGGACAAACGTATTACAACATTTACAACAAATTACAGGGATGGGGTAATTCTCCATTAACCGAAAAGGGTAAGCAAAATGCCAAGGATGCTGGGGAACGGTTGAAGGATGTTCACTTCGATGGTGCCTTTTGCTCCGATACCACACGGGCAATTGACACCATCAAGATGATTCTGAAGTTGAACAAAGCAGATTCTGTTAAGGAGCCAGTTACTTCACCATACTTCCGGGAAGAATTTTATGGTTCCTACGAAGGAACTAACATGGATTTAGCCTGGTACAACGCTGGTGCTCCTCATGGCTTTAAGAACTTCAAGGAAATTGTTACTAAGTACTCAATTGGTCAGGCAAAGGATTGGTTGAAGGATGCTGACCCATTCCACGATGCCGAAAATAATGAGGAATACTGGAACCGGATGAACAAGGGAATTCAGCTGATTCGGGATGCTGATTTGCCGGACAATGCTAATGTTTTATGGGTTAGCCACGGTAATACCCTGTTGAGCTTGGTTGAAAAGTTTGGCGGCGGCAAGTATGATGTGACGGTCCGGCCAAAGAATGGTAGTTTGACGAAGGCTACGTTGACTGACGACCAGTTTAAGATTGAGGAGTATGATATTTAGAGAGTGCGAGCCGTGACGGATTAGCAACTGAGCACTAATGAATCCCGGACGATGATTGTGATAACAATCAAGTCCGGGATAATTAGGCGGAGGTTGCGGTCACGGCGAGCACATTTCGACTAGGTAGCATTAGAAAGTGTAGCAAGCACGTTTCGACTCGGTAGCAGTAGAAGATTCCGACAAACGGCGACTTGTCGTCGGCGGAGGAGTGCGTTAGCTCGAGGGAGTTCGACGCGAAGCTAGCCTATTGGTAGGGCGAGCACATTTCGACTCTATTGCAGTAGAAGGACTTAGCAAGCTATCTCAATATCAATAACACAGAAAAAGCGGGCTACTCAGACACATTTCTGAGTAACCCGCTTTTAGGTTGGCTAATCCAATACTGGATTGAAGTACTTTAATTGAGTGTAATCGACGTTACCACCGTCAGTAATTGCCAAATCAGGGATTGCGGTGATTGGTAAGAAGGAGAGGTAGAAGATTGGGCCTGGTAACTTAGAACCAATCTCACGAGCGCCTTCTTGCAATGCCTTTTCCTGTTCTGCTAATTCTGCGACTGGCAAGTCAGAACAAATGCCAGCGATTGGCAGTGGGAGGTTAGCAACCACTTGACCATTAACCACGACGATCTGGCCGCCACCTTGTTCAATTAACTTGTTGGCAGCTAATGCCATGTCATCATAGTTGACTCCCGCCACTACCATATTATTGTCATCAGGAGCAGCCGTTGTCGCGATGGCCCCTTTCTTGAAGGACCAACCAGAGATGAAGCCGTGTGAAATATTGCCGTTAATCCCGTAACGTTCGACGACGGAGACTAGGGCGACGTCTTGATCCACGTCGGGCTTAATGATGCCATTTTCTACTGGTATCTTAACGTCACGCCGTTTCCGGACGAATGGTCCAATACTATTGATCGTTTCTACCAGAGCCGTGCCATCTGCATGGTCAGTGTGGTATTGGAAGTCGCTGGCCTTCAGTGGTTGTCGTTGAACAGTGGAAGTTAATTCAGCAGACCGATCTGGAACATTAAATGCAAACTGTTCCTGTTGGTCAGTGTAGACGAGCTGACCTTGACTAACGACGGTTTCCACATTAAATGTACCAGGGTGGTCAACCAGTAAAATGTCAGCCCGCTTACCCGGGGCAATTGAGCCTAACCGATCATCAATATGGTACGCTTCTGCCGCATTGATGGTGGCCATCTGGATTGCCGTCATTGGACTAACGCCCGCTTTAATAGCTAACCGGACCATATGATCAATGTGGCCGACCGAGAGAATACTGGTGGCGTTCACGTCATCAGAACAGAAACTGGTGTGTCGAGCGACGCCCGCAACATTTTCAGTAATTGATTTAATATTCTCATTCAAAAACTTAGTGACCGCTGATTCCCGAATAACGGTATGGACACCTTTCCGCGCCTTTTCCAGAAATTCTTCGTGCGAATAACTTTCATGGTCGACGGAAACCCCACTCATCAAGTACTGGTTCAATGCCTTACCACGCGCCATTGGTGAACAACCAAATATTGGCTGGTGGTTCTGGTGAGCAAGTTCCAATACTTTCATTGTATCGGGATCCTTTGTTTCGACGGATTCCCGAACAGTTTCCCAGACACCGAAGCAGCGGGGATCACGTTGCACCTGAGCGTGGTCCTTCGCTGTGACATCGTAAGAAATCGTTGATTTGGGAATGGTGTATGGCGTCTTGTAAGGTAATCCCCAAATGACGTTGAATGGTAGGTGATCAATTTCATTGAAGATCTCCTTCAAACCATCCAGGCCGATTACTGAGATGTATTCGTCTAAACCAGTGACAATGCTGGTTGTTCCGTGGGGGAGTACTGCTTGGGCGAAACGGGTCATGCTAAGCTTGCTGCATTCAACATGGATGTGGCAATCGATCAGCCCGGGGGCAAGGTATTTACCTGTGGCGTCAATTTGCTTAGTATGTGGGCCAACATAATCAGTAATGTCCTTTTCGACGGCGACGATCCGTTCGTCATAAATGGCGACGTCGGCCTTGTAGTACTCACCAGTATTAACGTTAATTAATGTTCCACCAGTAATTACCAGGTCGGCAGGGATTTTTGCGGCCCCAGCATCGATATAGTCACTTAAATTGGTCTTTGACATGAGAAAGCCTCCACTTTATTTAGGCAAGATGTTCAAAACGTAGAGTAAGACAACGAAGACAACTAACATCGACCACATAATGCCGTTAACTTCTTTGCGGCGACCAGCGGCAGTCATCAGAATTGGGTAAGTTAAGAAACCAAAGGCAATCCCGTAAGAAATGTTGTAGGTCAAAGGCATGCCGATAACGACAAGGAAAGAAGGCAGGGCAATTTCGAATTGATCCCAGTGAATATCACGTAAAGCAGAAACCATCAATACACCGACAACGATCAGTGCAGCGGCAGTTACCTGGGTAGTAACAACGGTCAGCAGTGGTGAGAAAATCATACTTAACAGGAAGAAGAAAGC
>CALVFC010000008.1 GCA_944326735.1 uncultured Limosilactobacillus sp.
TAAATAATAAGTAGGCTGCAAAACTGTGTAGAAAACCATTGCATTTTTCTGTACTTTTAGCTTGCAAAATACATTTTAAGCCTTTATATGAGAAGCCATTGTTTAATCAGTCATTTAAATTAGGAAATTCTTCAGTGTCAAAAATTTGTTGAAGTTGGTCAGCGTCTTGAATGATGTCATAGTAATAGCCGTGTTGGTTATTCCAGGCCATGATTGCAGAAAGCTTACCGAAAGTAAACCAAATCTGACTGTTAGAACTGTCGGCATCTGTCATTACCAATTTGAGAATAGTTTTTAAAACTACTTCCTGAAATTCGCTGTCTGCTCGCTGGCGGTTGATGATCTGATGCCCCAAGTCAGAAGCTTCATTTGAGATTGACCGTAAGAAATAGAATGGTGTTGTATTGAATTCGTTGATGGAGAAGCTTGATTGATCAACCATTGTCATTATTATCTGTTCAACTAAGTCATACTTATCCCGATAATGCAGGTAAAAGGTGTTGCGATTAATCAGCGCCTTGTTAACAATGTCGGTTACCGTAATTTTACTGAATGTCTTCTTTAATAGGAGGTCAGCCAGTGCTTGTTGAATTTCTCGCTGGGTGCGTAATTTTCTTAAATCCGCCACTTTATCACCGCTTTCTAAACACTGTCGCTTTAATTGGCAGTGCTATTTTATTATCTATAGTTTATTAAAATTATGCTGACTATAATTTAGAAAGTCAATAAAGAAAGAGGAGAGAGTATGGGAAAACTATTAAAGAAAATCGGCCAGTGTATGGCCAAACACGAGTGGACCGCAATTATTATATGGTTAGTAGCATTACTCGGCTTCGGAACTATCGTAGCTAAGTTAGGCTCCAACTACAATGAGTCACTATCCATCTCGGGAATTCCATCAACTGAAATTCAATCAACCTTAAAGAAGGAATTTCACCAGGACACTGATCATGGAACCCTTCAGGTTGTAATAAAAACCAAAGATAAGAAAGGATTATTGCAACCAAAAACAGAACAGGCAATTAATAGTGCCGTAACTAAGGCAAAGAAGAAACCACACGTAGCGTCTGTTACTAACCCTTATCAGGAACAAAAGTTTAGCAAAGATCTGACGACTACTTACGCAACGGTAACCTATGACCAGAAGACAAATTCGGTTACTCCAGCGACAATCCATAAGACGCAACAAGCTTTCAAAACATTAGATGACCAGAAGGGTGTTGAAGTAGAATACACCGGAACCGTTTCAATTCACCCGATGGGGGTTAATGAAATTGCCGAGCTGATTGGTGTCGCAATCGCTTTTGTCTTCATGATGGTCCTCTTTCGTTCCTTTATCACGGCTGGCTTACCAATCATTAGTGCGGTTACCGGTTTGGCACTGGGTCTTATAGTTATCGGAATTGGTTCTAACTACTTTGAGACCGCATCAGTCGCCCAGAGTTTGGCGATGATCCTCAGCTTGGCCTGTGGGATTGATTACGCCCTCTTCATCATCAACCGTTATCGGACTAATCGTGCGACACAAAATGATTACCTTACAGCTCTTGGTGATGCCATGGGAACTGCAGGTAGTTCAGTACTATTTGCAGGAATCACAGTCATTATTGCAGTGTCGGGCTTAAGTCTGGTTGGTATTGACTTCTTGACGCAAATGGGACTAGCCGCTGCTGTTGGGGTGGCTTTTGCGATCTTATCAGCAATGACTCTGTTACCAGCACTGATTTCGTTAGCTCATCGGCACATTAAACCAGCAAAAGAAGAACCACATCACCGCAAGAACAAAAGTGGGATAGTTGAACATACGATTATCAAGCACCCGTTTGTCACTGCGATTGCCAGTGTGCTGGTCCTTATAGCATTTGCCATTCCGTCTGGTCATATGAGATTGGGAATGCCTTATAATGGCGCATTACCAACTAACCAGACGGAACGAAAGGCTTACGATATTCTGTCCGATAAGTTTGGCGAGGGAATCAATGGTCAATTAATTGTTGTTGCCAAGTTAGACAAAAATGCCAGTCCGCAGGAAAAACAACAGACAGTCATGAAGATCACCGATCACCTGTCTAATATGAAGTACGTCAAGATGGCGACACCGGGGATGATCAGTGGCGGAGGTAAAGGTGGCTCTGGTCAATCCGGAATGCAACAAGGCCAGCAACCTCAACCTGGTCAAATGAATAATTCTCAACAACCTGGTAGTACCACAAGTGCTGCTCAACAATCAGCTAAACAGCAGCAAATGGCTGGTCAAGGACAGCCAGGTCAGCAAGCAAGTGCCGCTCAGCAACAGATGATGCTTCAGCAGTCAGATGGTAAGCTACCCGACGGAAACTATGCTGTCTTCATGGTGATCCCTACCCATGGACCTGAATCAGTTAAGACTGATAAGTTAGCTCACAATATAAATAAATATTCCAAGACAACTGAAGATAAGATGAATACCAAACTCATTCTCACGGGATCCAACGCTATCAATATCGATATCGTTCAAAAGCTAAACCATGCCATTCCAATATTTGCTGGAATTGTTATGGCACTGGCCTTTGTCTTAATGATGTTAGTTTTCCGTTCCTTCATTATCCCGCTAGTTGCTATGGCTGGCTTTGGAATGTCACTCTTGGCATCATTTGGTGCCTTGACCGCTGTCATGCAAGATGCCGTTATGCACACTGTTTTCGGTATTAGTAAGGGAGCACCGATTATTGCTTTCTTACCAGTGATTGCAATTGGAATCTTATTTGGTCTGGCAATGGACTATGAAGTTTTCCTAGTATCACGGATTCGGGAGATTTACCTGTTAACTGGGGATACTACTGAGGCAGTTCGCGTCGGTATGCGCGAAAACGCTAAGGTTATCATTACCGCTGGGTTAATTATGATTTCCGTATTCGGTAGTTTTGCCGTTACTACTAACCCAACTAGCAAATCAATCGGGTTAGCACTAGCCTTTGGGGTCTTCTTTGATGCCTTTATCGTCCGATTGATCTTTGTACCAGCAATGATCAAGCTTTGTGGTAAGTGGAACTGGATCTTCCCGAGGATGCGGACAAGTAAGATTGAACAACAAAAACGTGAAAAATAGAAAGGATAAATTAATATGACTGAAGAATTTATGAAATTCAATAATCATTGGTCGTCACAGAAATTCAGTAAGAATATGTTACAAGACGCCCTCGTCAAACATGTTTTAGGGTTAATTAATTACCGAATGGCCGATGTCGGTGAAGTCTTAGAGGTAAACGCTAATTTGAAGAACGGTGACGAACAAACCTGGATCAGCGCCTGGGCTACGATGGCAAATCGTTTGCAGGAGCGGGCGGTACAATATGAACAAGCTAACAAGCTGGTCAGTGCAGGTAGCGCATACCTTCGTGCTTCAACCTATTGGCGAGTTGCTTTGATGTACTTCGGAGATATTGCGGATCCGCGAATCAGACAGTATTGTAGACTTAGCCAGAGTTGCTATGATAAGTCAATGAAACTTTCCGGGTATCCCGGTAAAGCAATTGAAATTCCTTATGAAAATACGACTCTACCAGGGCACTATTTTCAGTCACCACACGCTAACGGAAAGTCGCCACTGCTGATTGTCGTTCCTGGTCGTGATACTTGGGCTGATGATACACGTTGGGTAACAGACGCTGCAATTAAGCGTGGCATTAATGCTTTGACCTTTGATGGCCCAGGTCAGGGAATGACCCTTCGACTTCAGGGGTTACCATTCCGACCTGATTTTGAAAACGTCATGAAACCTGTCTTAGACTTTGCTGAGGGACTATCTGATGTGGATTCATCACGAATTGGCGTGATGGGAATGAGCTTTGGTGGCTTCCAGGTTCCCCGGGCAGCAGCTTTTGATAAGCGAATCAAGATATGTATTGCTGATCCTGGTAATATTGCTTGGGGTAAAATGATTGGACAGCGTTTGAATAAGATCCTAGCCTTACCAAAGAGATTGCGACCAGTAATGTTGGAATACATGCTTAAAGACTATACCTGGAAGCATGGTTGCTCTGAAAAAGAATTGTTGCCGGAATTAGCTAAATATGACAATAGCGATATCATTGATCAAATTCAGTCCAAAGTATTGGTACTGAATGGGGCAGCTGAGATTAATCCAGAGGCTGCCAAGGAATTCTATAATCAGCTAACCAGCCCGAAGGATTACTTGTTTTTTGATGAGAATTCAACAGCTCAACAGCACACACAGATGGGTGGTTATGCTCCGGCGAGTGAAATGATTTTCAACTGGATTGAAGACAACTTGTAAGTGGGGCGTGTTAAATGAAACTTTGCATTTTTGGTGCAACCGGACGGACCGGAGAAGAACTGGTTCTCCAGTCTTTAGAAAAGAAATATTCAGTTATTGCCTATGTTCGTCATCCAGATAAGTTAACCCATCGTGACCAAATAACGGTGGTAACTGGTGAGTTAAACGACATTGATAAAATGGCGTCGGCTATGAAAGGTTGTGATGCGGTTTTAGTGGCGCTTGGTAATCCGGTTTCTAATAGCAGTGGAAAATTGTTTGCTCTTGCTATTCCAAACATTATTGAAGCAATGGATAAAGCAGGAGTTAAGCGCCTAATTAGCCTATCAGCTTTAGGTGTTGGTGCTACTTATGAAAATACCCGTTATCCATATCGGATGGGGGCTAAAGGATTCTTAAAGGGAAATTTTGCTGATCATGAGGCTGGTGAAAAGCAATTACCATCTTCTGATCTCGATTGGACGACTGTTCATCCCGGTCCACTATTTAATGGCGAAAGAAGTGAAAATCCGCTGGTTAGGGATGCAGCATCTGGCTACAAAATGCCAGGAGCACCGCGTACTAACCGAGCAGACGTGGCTAAGGTGATGTTACAGATTATTGGTGACCCACAGACCTACATGAAGCAACTTATCATGTGTTCTAAGCAAGATGATTAAGATGATTGTTTATTATAATCACAAGTTAATCACCACTAGGAAATCATACAGGCTGGACGACAGTTTATTACATGGTGGTGGACTGGCACACTCTTTGTTGCAATCGGGTTGTTTTTGAGCACTCATCATTATCTAAAACGGTTGGAAAATTAATTTCACCATTTATTACTCAGTTATTCTGGGGTGCGTTAATTCTGATTTTAATTTTAGTAGTTGCTTTTTCACTATTAGGCATTCACCCATTAGCAATCGCCATCAAAAATTAATTACTTGGCACCATTTGATATCAGTTTGGCACCATATGATATTAATTATTCTCTTCTTCAGCATATACTAGAATCAACATCAAACGAAAGATAAGATTTTGAGGAGGAATTATTATGTCAAAAGAAACTGCTTTAATTACTGGTGCTACAGGTGGTCTTGGAATGGAATTTGTTAAGATCCATGCGCAAAAAGGTGGGAACCTTGTTTTAGTCGGCCGGAACCCACAAAAGCTTGCCCAACTCGAACACGATATTACTAACAAATACCACGTTAAAGTGATGACCATTGCAGTTGATTTCACACAGTTCGATGCTGCCGAAGAAATTTTTGAAAAATTACAAGAAACTAACACCCAAGTCGACTATTTAATTAATAATGCAGGACTTGGGGGACAAGGAACTTTCCTCGATCGGACAATGGAACAAGATATTAATATGGCTAAGGTTAACATGATTGTTCCCACAAAATTAATGAAGCTAATCTTGCCACAAATGGTTAAACGAGGAAAAGGACATGTCCTAAATGTTTCCTCATCTGCTGCCCTTATTCCTGGACCATTACAAGCTGAATACTATGCGACAAAAGCTTATCTCACATCATTAAGCGATGCCCTTTGGTACGAATTAAAAGACACAGGGGTAACTGTGACAGCCTTAATGCCGGGCGCAATGGACACCGGATTTGCTAAAGCTGGTGGACTTACTGATACAAAAATGTTTGCTAATGGTGTTAGTCCACAAAAAGTTGCCGAAGAAGGCTACCAAGCAATGCTCGATGGCAAATTAAATGTATTTGCAGGTTTACCTGGTTGGCAACGGCCATTTGTTAGCTTGATGCCAATGATGCCTAAAAAGCCAACAATGAAGTTTGTGGCAGACCAACAATCAAATAATAAAAAGAAATAGGTGAATTAGGTGGAAAAATTTATTATTGATGGCCGTTATGGAAAATTGCTAGCCGCTAACGGAATTAATCCGCAAGAAATTTTGCGGATTGCCAAATTACCAGTAGATACATTTGCCCATCAGCAATTAAAATTAACTGAACAAGAGTACTTCGCAATGATCAATGCTATTGATTCGGTAACCGAAGATCCGCTATTCCCAACTAAATTAGTTGCCACTGATAATATTGAAACCTTTTCTCCGCCTATTTTTGCTGCATATTGTAGTAAAAATGGTTATCAATTTCTTAAACGGTTGGCGCACTATAAAAAATTAATCGGTCCTGTTACTTATAACAGTACGCAAAAACCCGATACGTTAACAATAACTTTGACATCGCTTAGCGCAACGGAACCCTTACCTAACTTCTTTGTCAAAGGTGAGTTTGCGTTCATGATTCAACTAATGTCAGCCGCCACTGGTCAAACAATAAAGCCGATTAAAATTACCGCAACTTTCAACGATGACCAGCCAGCAATTATTGATTACTACGGCGTTCCCTTTGAGCTAGGTACAGCTAATTCCATTACATTCAAAATGGCAGATTTACTTGTCCCCTTCACTACGGAGAACACTCCAATCCTTGAATATCTCGAACCAGAATTAAAGAAAAAATTAGCTGACCTGGACATCGATGATTCATATGGAAAACGAGTTCGGAGTTCCTTAGTAGAACTATTGCCTCGTGGTGAAGTAGCAATTGAATACGTTGCCCAATCGCTTGGCATTAGTAAAAGAACACTCCAGCGAAAATTAAAGGCTGAGAATACTAACTTCCAACAACAATTAAATGCAACGCGAGAAATGCTAGCTAAAAATTATCTGTTGAATACAACAATGACAATCGATGATATTGCCTTTCTCTTGGCTTACCAAGAAACCAATTCATTTCTTCGCGCCTTTAATATCTGGACCGGAATGAGCGCGCAACAATATCGCGAAAATCATCGTTAAAAAATTGTAATAAAATCCCCTGTATGCAGCTTTGACACATGCGGGGGATTTTATTATTGGGTATACGTTGTTGGTGTCATGATAGTCTAATAGCCTGTTCTAACAGTTAGGATGTCGTTAGAACAGAAAAGTATTGAAAGTTTACCTTTATTAATTCAAAGCTGTAGTCAGCCTTATCAACTGGTGCTTGAAATGAGACAGTCTGTTTGCTATGCTATCAACAAATTTTGAATGCTTAAAGGAGAGTTTTACTGATGACAGTTGATGTTCATGAAATAAAGAGAGAAGAAGTTGCGCCAGCACTAAAATCGACCAAGAAATTAGCAGAGTTTGAAGGGTGGGCTGATACGATTACAACTGATGTAGACCAAATGACCCATGACATTTTTCAGACTACGCCACAAAAGTTTCACTACCTAGTGGCAACAGTTGACGGGTATGTGAAGGGGATTCTGTGCTACTATTTTCTGCACTATCCTGTTCAAGGACAACCAGATGTCTGCATTGACCAACTCTTTATTGACCAAAGTGCGCGTGGCCATCAACTGGGAACAAAGCTAATGGACGCTGTTAAGGAAGCCGGCCGTGAGCACGGTTGCGGAGTAATCAAGTGGCACGTTAAGCCGTGGAATAAGAAGGCACAAAACTTTTACCACAAACAAGGGGCCGTTGAGAATACCGATTGGCTGGATTACCAGGTAAAATTGTGATGTCGAATTAGATCTCTCTTGAATAATTATATTGAAGTGATCTGCAATATAAACCAGTAAAATCGAGAAAGCAGGGGGCTTCAATTACTTTAACCATTCCTTATAGAAATTAAGTTTTAATAGAATAAATAAAAATAACCCAAGAGTGGCTCAGGACAAGAAGACCATTCTTGGGTGTTTGTGTATATTGCGTTAATTAATCATTGGCGTGAACGTCGAACGCATTCAGCAGAGATTCGGCAACACCAGGGGCGTCTGGATCGTGCATTCCTTTACCCTTATCTAGGGCCCGGATGGCATCCATTTCGTCGGAAGTTAGTTCAAAATCAAAGATATTTTGATTGGACTTGATTCGAGCTTCATGAACAGACTTAGGGAAGACAATGATGCCTTCCTGGTGTTCGAAACGCAGCATAATTTGACCGACGTCCTTGCCGTACTTTTTGGCAAGGCTATTAAGGAGTGGCTCAGCAAACAAGTCCTTGTTACCTTCGCCTAATGGAGCCCAGGCTTCAAGAGTGGTGTGAGATTTAGCGAGTACTTTCCGTAACTCTTGTTGCTGGAAGTAGGGGTTAAATTCAACTTGGTTAACAGTCGGGGTAACATTAAAGCCCGGTACCCACTTGTTCCAAAGTTTTGGTGTCATGTTAGAAACGCCAATTGACCGAATCTTACCGGCCTTTTGGGCTTCTTCCATGGCTCGCCATGCCTCATCAACGGCCCCATATGGCTGGTGCAAAAGGTAGAGGTCAATGTAGTCCACGCCCAGCTTCTTTAACGAAGTTTCAATGGACTTCTTGGCATCTTCATATTTGTAGTCTTGGAGCCACATTTTAGAAGTAATCCAAATCTCATTACGGGGGATACCACTATCTTTAATTGCCTTCCCCACTTCCTGTTCGTTGAAGTAAGCAACGGCAGTATCAATGTGCCGGTAACCAGCTGCTAAAGCCATCTTAACAGCAGTGTATGTCGAACCATCGGCGGGAATTTGGAATGTTCCAAAGCCAAATGAAGGAATATTGTTACCATCGTTGAGTTTAAATGTTGGTGTTGTCATTATTTCAAACCTCCTTATTACTTTTCGTCTTCTTGAACGGCCCTTAAGCTGGAACCAAAGATTTGTTCAATCGTGACCGGGTCACGGTGGTCGAAGAATTGACTTTCGTTTTTATCTAGGCTTGCCATGGCCTTCATATCATCATCTGAAAGTTCGAAGTCAAAGACGTCAATATTTTCGACCATCCGGTTTTTGTGAACTGACTTTGGAATAACGGTAATACCTCGTTGAAGTAACCAGCGCAGAATTACTTGACCATTGCTCTTACCGTACTTTTCGGCAATTGCTGCAATGGCCTCATTAGTAAAGATATTGTGCTTACCTTCCGCAAAGGGTGCCCACGCCTCAACACGGACACCTTCACTTTGGGCGAACTTAACTTCATTGGTTTGTTGGTACCAAGGGTTGACTTCAATTTGGTTAACAGCTGGTTTAACTGGCATTGTCAACTCAAGATCTTTTAACTGGTCAGCATAGAAGTTAGAAACACCGATGGCCCGAATCTTACCTTCTTTTTGCGCTTCTTCTAGTGCTCGCCAAGCGCCCATGGTGTCACCATATGGTTGGTGAAGAAGGTAAAGGTCCATGTAGTCGAGACCTAGCTTTTGCAGTGAATTATCAATACCGGCCTTAGCGCGATGGTAATTAAAATCGGATACCCATAGCTTTGAGGTAACAAATACATCTTCACGCTTAACACTACTGTTCTTAATTGCCTTACCAACAGCTTCTTCATTTTGGTAGGCCGCAGCGGTATCGATTAACCGGTAACCACTATCTAAAGCATCGGTCACTGCCTGTTCTGCTTGTCCAAGGTCGGGAACCTGAAATACCCCAAAACCAAGGGTTGGCATTTCAACTCCATTATTTAATTTGACGGTTGGTACATTTACGTCTGACATATTATTGCCTCCTGAATTAATTGTTGACTATATCTTAACGGCGCTATGTGAAAAAGAAAATTACTAAATCTTCATAGCAGTATACGCTTGCTGTATACTAAATAGGAGAGCTGAGGTGACTAATGTGATTGACAATTATTTACTAGAGGAGCTAGTGGTTTTTAGTGAAACTAAGACCCTGGCCAAGACGGCTGAGCGGTTAAGAGTAACCCAACCAACAGTTACTCGGGGGATGCAGAAATTAGAGGAAGAACTTAATGTTCACTTATTTGATCGTCACCCCAATCGGATTACCTTGACCGAAACAGGTGAATTGGCTGCCCGGGAAGCAAAAAAGTTACTAAATGCTAATCGCAATTTCATCACATATATCCATAACTTTGATCAGTCACAACAGGTTATTACTGTTGGTTCTACTGCGCCCGGGCCACCAGTGGTTGCACGCTTGTTGGCAAAACGTTTCAATTTAGTACTAGGTAGTTCCTTTATCAAATTGCATGATATTCCAGCATCTTTGGCCAATCATCGATATTCATTCTGCTTTACAGACCATGAAATTCAAACCGACCAGATTGAATCCCTGTATATCGGCAAGGAACGTCTCTACGTTAACCTTGATCAATTTATGTTCTTAGCCAACCAGCAACAGGTTTCGTTTAATGAATTGCGCGGATTAAGCTTCATTGTATTGAACGATATTGGACCGTGGAAGAAGGTCATTCAGGATAATATCCCTGACGCGAAGTTTCTTTACCAGGCCGAACGAGATGCTATGGCCGAAATTACCCGCTATTCCAATTTTCCGTATTTCAGTACAAACGTTACTCGCTATGAACCAAGTCATGCATTAGATAATCATGATCGAGTAACGATCCCCATTACGGATAAGAAAGCAACGATGCCTTTTTACGTTGCTTATCTAAAGACGCAACGGCAACGACTTCAGCCAGTTCTTAAGAAACTAATTGAACTATGGCCAGATAAATAAAAAGCCGCGACAAATTCAGAACAGAAAATATATTCTGAGTTTGTCGCAGAATTTTTTTAGAGACTTACAGATAGTTATAATTTTAATGCCGCTAACCCGTTAAAAATACTACGAAAAGCAGGTTAAAAGTTTTAGAATAGATTTAGTATGCAATGAGAGCTGATAAATTACTAGAGGGATGGAGGTGATGACGATGACTGATAAAGATAACCAGCATCTACACAACAATAGTTCAAACGGTGACCAATTAGACCCCCAGCGAATTGCGCAGATTTTAAAATCAGCTAAGGACCTGGAGCAAATTAAGAGTCAAACAGAACTATCATCGGTGCTTGTGGATAAACTATTTGATTTTACTAAATGGGTGATCAAGTACAGTGTCGAAACCAATACTGCTAAGGCGCACCAAGAAGCATTTCAATCAGGGCCCCAATCGTCCGCTCCTGCTCAGTTGCAATCACAGCAGCCATCGCCAACACCTCAACAGCAACAGTCACCGGCCCAATATTCAGCGGCACCAGCACAGTCGCAACCACAAGTTGTTCAGCATCCTTCAGTTGCGGCTCAACCACAATCACAGCCGGCTAAGCATTCGACAGCGTCAGCTCAACCACAGTCAGGTCAACGGTCAGCGGACCAGCCACATTCAGGTAAACCGGTAACGTCTTCGGCTGCTTCTCAAACAGCCAGCCAAGTGTCGTCCTCTTCATCATCCTCGTTGCAATCGACTGCCTCAGTTGTTCCACCATACGTGCAACAGCCACATGCCCCACAGGATGTTCAAAAATCAACTACTCAGTCACGGCCAACCACTTCCACGTTCAGCAAGCCCCGCCCAGTAGTTACTCCACCCAAGCCCAAAGCATTGCATGACGTTTCATACAAAAAGGTCATTGCCCAAAAGAGCGTTCATCGGCTTATTTTCCTTCGGCAACCTGATGGCCATATGAAACGGGTTGATCAGTGGCACCGGTTTACTCGGTATGGGCAAAAGAATATCCAAACTGGTAAAGTACAATGGGGCAAGTGGAATAAAACAGAAGCCCAGTTGCCCGCATATACAATCCCCGTTATTAATGGTTACCACAGCAAGCCGACCGTGATTAAAGCTGTGAAAGTTACTCCTGAGTCTAGTGACCTGATCACCGAAGTATCTTACCATGCTGATCAGGAGACTAAGGCCCAATGGCCAACGCCAGAAAAGGGGAGTTCCCAGAACAAACCAATTGTCAAGAAACACCATGATAAGCCTGGTGTTAAGGACCAACAACGTTCAACCGATCAAGTTGCTACGCGACGGAAAAATGATGATAATGCTGCACCCGAACGAAAGCGTCAGCAACGGCCATCCTTCTTTAAGCTGATGTGGTTAACATTAACAAGTTTGTTAGGATTTCGAAAAACAGCTTAAGTGATGAG
Source organism: uncultured Limosilactobacillus sp. (assembly GCA_944326735.1). The sequence continues at coordinate 12,180 of CALVFC010000008.1, forward strand.
AAAAAGTTATTTGAATCGTTAAAAACGCCTATTGTAACGATCGTGAAGTCGTTACAATAAGCGTTTTTGCGTTTCAATGTAAGTTAATTGTCATTGGTTTTGGATGGGGATGGCAACTTTCTTCTAATTAATATCACTGCTACGACCGTCAGCAAGATAACGCAAAGCAGTCTCGTGATCCAAAGCGGCTTATCAAGTCCGAGGTCGGGAGTGTGCGCGTAGTAGGCGTGGAGGATCTGTCGGCCGTGGGAATTAAACAGGAAGTTATTAATGATTATTAAACTGATCAGGGTAACCTGCGAAACGATTGAGCCCAAAATGGTAAAGTGCTCTTTAACAAACCGGGTATTTAATGGTGGAATTGACCGGTCTTGGCGGTAGAAGGGCCATATGAAGGCGTTAATGGTGCTACAGAATAAACTGGCGATGAATAACCCTGCCAGGTAACACCAATTGTTGGGAATTAAAGAAATTAATAGGCCAACCAATGCCCCGGGAAAGACTAGCCACCAATTAGTTTGGTTTCTCAACCGTGGACTCAATAGCAAGCCCCCGATTGTTGCTAGGATAAAAAGTCCGTAAGCAGTGAACAGCTGGGCTATTTTATCGAGGGTGTCAAAGTAGAACAAACTATAAATTAATAGGAAGTTTGCCGTTGCCCCGGTCCAAAAAGTCCACAGGCGGGACGACTTCACGCGGCCCTGGAATCGACTAAAGCCAATTAACATGACTATCCACATTCCTAACGTCAGTAATATTAACGATCGGCTGCCGGTTTGCTTAACCCCACGGGCCCCAATTGCCATTGCAAATACTAGCATCGTGGCAATAGCGGGTCGCCAGTTGAAGGGCCCTGTGAACATTGCTTGGTCGGGCCAGGGAGATGGTAACTTAACCATCAACACTACCCCTAAGATGATTATTAGTATCAATTCACAGAGAAATAATCTCAAGGAGATCATCGTTAATGCGGCTCCCAGAATAAGTACAATCAATAGGTAAAAGATGCCGTATAGGGCAGCTTTAGAATATGGCCACCGTTGTTTAGACTTATATTCATCTTTGAGTTGCTGATAAGCGGGCTTTAGGCAGCCAAAGCCAATCCCTACAACGGTTGCTGCTTCCGGCATCAGTGGCTGATATAGCGCCAAACCAGCACCCAAAAGCGATATCCAAATGTTGACCAGGAGAATACGATATGGGTTCTTAACCTTGCCAAACGAACGAATTGCGTAGGGGATGGTCTTGGCCATTACATAGAAAAAGATGACCGGTAGAGCTGCTACGGCAGTCCGCCCATTTTGAATGAAATAGAACATGAATATGATGTTCGGCAGAACAATGCTCCCCAACGTTAATGCTTCCATGTTAGTTACTAAGAAGTTCAATATAATACTCCCTCACCACTTTATTAAACTCAATATAGCACACGCCGAACGGGTAAGCATATTTCATCGCGGGATAATGGTATACTGACTCTAACAATAAGTAAGGAGTATTTGACTATGAAAGCACTCGTTGTTGCCTATCCAGATGATAAAACTATTGCTTCGTTAAAAGTGGCCGATGTTCAAGTGCCGACACCAACCGCTAACCAGGTGTTGGTCAAGGTTCATGCGGTGGGTCTTAACCCCGTGGACTATAAGGTCGTCGAGGGTGGGGTGCTCGCCTGGACATATCCGCATACGCTGGGGTTGGACGTTGCTGGTGAAATTGTAGCGGTTGGCGAAGCAGTGACGGACTGGCAAGTTGGCGACCGCGTGTCAGGTCATGGTGACTTAACACAGAACGGCTGCTTTGCTGAGTTTGTTACTGTTCCCACCTACCAGCTGGCCCGGATTCCCGACAACGTCAGCTATGAAACCGCGGCGAGCCTGCTTTGCGGGGCCTTGACCGCTTATATTGCGATTGAACGTAAGCCGACTCTGAAGAATGTCCGGACCGTGCTGGTTCATGCCGGTGCTGGTGGGGTAGGGAGAATTGGCCAAACTCCATGGCTTTAAGGTGTTTACCACCGTTTCAACCGCCAAGATTAAGTATGTCCAGCAACTGCATCCGGACGCCATCATCGATTACCGCCAGGAAGACGTCGATGAACGGATTAGGCAGTTGACAGATGGCCTAGGTGTTGACCTGATCATTGATACCGTTGGCAAGACGGAAGCCGAGAAGGATCTGCTGCGGCTGGCCTACAACGGCACGCTGGTGACAATTGTGGATGTGCCTGACCTGACGGGAGTGCCAATGTTTAATCGCGGTCTCAGTGTCGATGTTGTTAACTTGGGTGGCGCCCACCTAAGCGGTAACCCGTACCAAAAGGCTGACCTCGGTAAGATGAACGCGGAAATGCTGCAATTGGCAGCGAATGGTAAGGTAAATCCGCTGATTGAAAAAGTACTGCCGTTCGCCCAGATCAAGGAAGGCTTACAGGCGATTAAGGATCACCAGGTTGTTGGTAAGATTGTTGTGAAAATTGAATAGAAACTAAACGGCTGATCACTAAATAATAGTGACCAGTCGTTTTGACTATTATGATAAATAAGACATTCGGAAGATTAATGTTCAGAGTTCCTTATGTGAAATACTCATTACTGATCTCAGCTCATGTTAAAATTGCATAATTATTTGGTAAACAATTTACTTTTCCAATAATTTGAGCAATTCTTCAGGAACGTGGCGGGGTCCCTGAACATTGGAGACACCATGTTGCCGAATGAAATCAAGGGTAAATTGGTTATGGTCATATTCTTTCTCTAATTTTAGTCGCATGACCTGCTTTATTTTTAGCTCTGGACTGTCATGGTGATAAGGGATGTTGATTTCCACAACAAGGCAACGATAAATGATCGCTTTGACGGGTGCCGCCACGTACATATAGGCAATATCGCCGACCTTTATATTCGTTGACTGTTTCCAGGTGATCGTATCGTTATCAATAAAAGCGTGCATGATGTCATAGTATTTTTGGTTGGCAGGCACAATCCAAGCCCGCGGATTAGTAAGCAATTGACGACTGGCCTTGACTAATTTAAAGAGGTCAGCATCGGATAAGGTTCCATCGAGGATGACACTGATCCAGCTTTTACGGTGCATATGGTAACCGGCTTGAATTCCCTTTCTCTTGAGCAATGCAGGCCGTTGCTGCGACGAACAGCGTAGATCAATCACGTCGATTTTGTCCTTTGTGCTGCTGGCCTTTTTATTAGTTAACCGGGCACGGGGAATGTGCATTACTAACCCGTACCATTTCTGGGATTGGGGTTCGCGGAAGACTGCATAGTCCGGCAGCCGCTTAAAGACAAACTCTGGCTGCTCATGAAATGTTTGACTAATCCATGCGGCGAGGCGATTTGCCTGGTCGCTGTGAAAGTACTCCGTCACGAAGCACTGCTGGGCAATTTTTTTAAGCAGGTCGATGTAATTGGCCTTGACCCGAGCAGCAAAGGGGCCGCAGTGAATGGCCCGCAATGGCATGTACTCTTCACCGGTGCCGTTATCAATCACATTTCCACTGACTTGCCCCGCCTTATTCACGGTAACGATGGCATGAAATTGACCATCCATAAAGTCCTGTTATAACTGGTAACCGCGATCATTCTCAGTAAATCCAGCAGCAGTGAGCTTAGCAAAAACGGGGTGGTGCTTTTCGAAAAGTACTTCTTCAATTGTCACGTTGATCGCCCCTCTCTTATAGTCCTAAGTATTTATCCTTGATCATTTCAGCCTTCTTGGCGTGGTCCTCAGGGTAGATGAAACTGTAGTCAATCCCTAACTTGGCCAACTCATCGAGGATGGGACGCTTGTACTTGGCGGGGATGATGTATTTTTCCTTTTCATTCGGTTTATCATGGTTATATAAACTCAAAATATCAATCGCTAATTGCGCGCGACGTTCAACTTCCTCGTACTCAATATCTACTGATTGGTCATATTCATCACCAATAAATGGGACAAACAGGAATAAACCCTGCTGATTTTCCATTCGCCGACTCATCCGTTTGATTGTCACAATCTTCGGGACAATTAGCTCAAGCGGATTTAACTTGTTAGCGAAACTCGGAATATCCCGTTTGGCCTCTTCAAACAAACGCAAGAATGGCAGTGTTTGCAAGTCGTGCTTAAACTCAGCAAAGTAATTAGCATCTTCATTGTCAAAGTAGTTGAGGTAGTCATCACTCCACAGGCGGTGTTGCTGAGCGATGTAGCTGTTGTCTAATTGGTAGAACTTCTTAATCGTTTGGAAAAATGAACTCTTATCAGCCATCGACTGCCGCGCCAGTGATGATTCCAGCTGCATCTCATTACTAAAGGCATTCTTTTTAAAATAATTATGGTGGGTCAAACCAATCTTGTATTGGTATTCAGCGATTAAGTTGTGCCAGCCACGCTGGTCTAACATCTCGGCCAGCTTATCCTGATCCGGAATAGCGCCAACGACAATGGTACAAAGACCGGTCGCGGAAATATTTACGTTGGTAAGAATGCTAACTTAAACATCAACCTGAAGGATTCTAACCTTTCTGGTGACGCTTTAAAGAACTCTGAACGTGCTAATGTCGAAATCCATAACACTGGGATTCGGGTCAACAACAACGGGACCCTTATCACTGAAGATGGTGCCAAGGTTACGATGAACGTTGGTCACGGTCGTGCCATTTCATTTTGCTCTTACAACGTTACTAATGCTCCTAAGTCAACCGCTAACTACATCCAACGTGCGGATAATTACCAGACCACTGAAAATAATCCAAATATTGAAAATAACGTTTATGTTGGTAAAAACAGTACCTTAAACATCATGGGTCGCGAAGGCTTAATCTTGGGTAACCGGGGAACCTTTATCTCCGATGATGGCAGTGTTACAAATATCAACAACTGGGGTAGCGGTAACGGCTTTGATGGCGGCGACTTCGGAATGTTCATTGCTGGGCCAAAGTCAACGGTCAAGTTCACTTCTAACGGTCGTCAAAACGTTGATGGTAACTGGGCCCACAACAACTACTTTGCCCTTGGTGAAGACGGTAAATTAGTTGTCGACAAGGATGCCTCCTTGTCCGTCATCTTAAAGAACCAAGATGTATCCATCTACGATGACAACATTCAGATTTTGTCTGAACACTACCACGATCCACTGGTTTGGGTAAAAGATGGTGCGACCTTAGATGTCCGTGCTGATGCTTCATCACGGGATGCCTAATTGATCTCTGTTCCCCTTGGTGGTGGCGAAGGTTCGCGGACGGCCTACTTCGTCATGGATAACGCTAAGTACATCAACCTGGAACGGGACTCTGTCACTGAACGAGGCTTTCTGACCGGTAATAACAAGAACGGTGAAGGAAACCTGCTGTTCATGGATTCCACTAATGCAAACTTCTTTAACGGAGCCGCAGGTGGGGTTACTGGCTTTGTTGGCCAAGGTAACTACCAACTGTTCAAGTGGAATAACAAGAACCTCTCTAGCCAGGGTGTGCAATACAATACTACCGAAACCCCTAAGGAAAACACCGAAAACTTCTACAAGTCTGCAGACCAAGTTTGGGACGGTATCAAGGGCTTCTATCAAGCACGGAATGGTTACGACACCGACGCTGCAAACATGCAATTAGTGGCCGATGATAATTCCGATGTAACTAAGAAAGCTGAAAAGGGTGGCGCAGCCTTTAATGATGTCCAAAATGGTTTCAGTCTGACCAACTCGCAACGGCTGGTCATCATGTCACACAACATCGAACCAGTTACGCCAGACCACACCACGGACTACTACACCAAGACCGATGTGGACAAGAATGTCATTCGTGAAATTCACTATGTTGTTGATGATCGTAAAGATACTTCGTCAGACCTGGACCTTGATCAGCTCCGTAATTTAGGTTCGTTAGCTGATAGCAACTTTACCAGTGCGCCAACTGGTGACCAAGTCAGTCAAACTAACCACTTTACTGGGACTGGATACATTGATGTCACAACCGGTGATTTAGTTGAAATTCAAAAGAACGCTGACGGGACACCAAAGCTGGATAAGTATGGTCACTTGCAAGCAGTCTTAGATGCCAATGGCAAGCCAAAGCCAGGTGCTTTGACATGGACAACTCAAGCAGACGGTAAGCAGGGCAAGTTTGATGCTTCTAAACTTCCAACGTTGAAGGGCGATAGCAACTATCAATTAGAAGCAGTTTATGCTTCACAAAATACTGGTCTTGCTAAGGATGCTAATGGCAACCCACTCTATGTTCAAAAGCAACAGTATGGTAAGAATGGTCAACCATTATACCAGAATGGCAAACCGGTCTACATGTACGCACAAAAAGTGGATGCCCAAGGTAACCCTGTCTTTAATGAGAATGGCGATCCGGTTTATGATTACAACAAGCCGTTGTATGTTCAAGCAAAGGACAAGAATGGCCAATTGCTTTGGAATGAAGATGGTACACCAAAGTATGAACAGCAACACACAATGTCGGCTCCTGAAAAGATTAGCCTGACTAATAACGAAATTCCTGGTGAAGAAAACGTCACTCACGCTACTGCAACGCCAGAAGTTTACTATGTTGTTTACAAGGCCAAAAATCCCGCTGAAAATCACCAAGCAACACTAAGCTTCCACGATGACACGGCTGATGAACCAATTAACAATGGTGGTGGCCTCAACGTTGACGTATCACCAGCTTCTGGTGTCGAAGGAAATCCTATTTCATTTACTAACGGTTCTCAGTCTGTTTCAAACATTGAGAACGCTGGCTACGTCATTGACTCTATTAGTGGAACGGGCATTACTGGTAATCAAAAGATCGGATCTTATGATGATGCTGCCAAATTGTTTGGTAACTTCGGTAAAGCTGACTCTAGTTTTACCATCCACTTCAAGCACGGTGCTCAGCTGGTTGATGTTGACCACCCACTGAACGGTAATGACACATACAACAAACATCATATGAGCAATCTGACTGCGGACGCCTTGACTCATCAAGTTACTGAAACAGTGCATTATGTCACCGATAATGCTGACGGCTCAGTCACTGATATTGATAATGGCAAGTACAATAAGAACGACAGTTTAACTTTCCACGGATATACTTACTTGGATAAGGTTAATGGTAACCTAATTAACCAAGACCAGGTTGCTGATCAAAATGGTAATGCTATTACTAATACTAACCGGAATAGTGCCTACGCCATCAAGGGCACGGTCAAGAATGACAACGAGAAGGGTAAGGTTACCTGGGAAGCTGTTGACAAGGATGATAACGGACAGACTAAGACCGCCTTCAAGGGTTACAATGCTCTTGAACTTAGTGGATACAAGTACAATCGCACTACAACGACCCCAGACGGGTACGCTAACAACGTTGACAAAGATGGTAAGATTTCTCCAATCACGCCAATTAAAAATATTCAAGAGATCACGAAGAATAGTCCAACTGCTATTGATTTGACCCTTCATTACAATGAGCTTAACCAACAAGCTGGATTGAAGTTCGTTGATGAAGATGCTAGTGGCTATGATGCTGGTAACCCTTATGGCAACCCAGCAATTAGTGCTAACGGTATCAAGACGACTTATACAGCCAGTGGTAAATCTGGTGACAGTATTCAATTTGGTGATGCTACTAACACCATTCAAGGAACAATCAATGCCCTAGAAGGTCTCGGTTATGAAGTAGCTGACAATCAGTTCGCTACCGGTGCTAACTTCGATAACGACACCAACGTGGATCAACACTTTGTTGTCATTATGAAGCACAAGCACCAGGACATCACCCCAGATCAGGATACTAACAACCTAGTTAAGGATGTTACCCGGACCATTGATTACAAGGATACTGAAGGTAACGCCGTCAATGGTAGTCCTGATAACACTGCTACCTACAACCAACACGTTTACTTCGTACGGACGGCAGTTAAGGACCTTGTTAACGGTCAAATCATTGGATATGACCTGGACGGCGACGCCCAAGTTGACATCCCAGCAAACTTTGGCAACCAAGCATGGCAAGCTGCTACTAAGGGTAATGATGGCAAGTACACGGTTAACACTAATGCCGACCAGTTTGCTGACGTTACATCTAAGGACCCCGCTAGCCTCGGCTACAATAACGTCAACTTGCCAACGGTCAACGGTCACACTGTTAACTACAACTCACCAGCAGAAACGGTTCATGTTATCTACTCCAAGAACCCAACACCTGCTAAGGAACAAGGTTCGATCACTGTGGACTACTATGACGATACTGCCAAGCAAGCGTTGACCAAGGTTGGCAATACCGACTTAGGTTACACGAGTGGCAAGGTAGACTCTGGGACGAACATCGACTTCAGTACCCACGATGCCCAAATCAAGGCACTGCAGGATGCTGGCTACAAGATTGTTTCTGACCCAACGGCGACGATGCCAAAGACCGTTGGTAACAACGAGCTGACTTACACCATCCATGTTGCTCACAACATCACACCAGTTACACCGGACCATCCAGGCAACGGTCTCAACCATGATGACTTGACCAAGACGGTTAAGGAAACGGTTCACTATGACGGTGCTGGCGAACAGACACCTGTCGACCACACTGCTTCATTGACCTTCTCCGGAACCGCCTACTACGACGAAGTTACGAAGAAGTGGACTGACGTCAATGGCAAGGAACTGACTGATCAAGACAAGAACAAGGCCATTACTTGGACGGCCGACGATGGTACTAGTTTCTCCGTTGTGGTAACGCCAACCTTAAATGGCTACACTTCTAAAGTTACAGACACTGACTACGATGACGGTCATGGTAACGTCAAGGCCATTAACGGGATTAATCAGAACTCCGCTGACATCACCGTCAACGTCAAGTACACGCCAGAGGATAAGCCAGCAGCTGAAGATCAACACGCGCTTGTTAATTACATTGATGCTGATGAGAATAACAAGCTACTTGCTAAATCTGATGATTTGACAGGCAAGGCTAACACCAAGATTAACTACAGCACTGCTGATGAAATCACTCAGCTTGAGAAGCGGGGATACGTACTTGACCACGATGGCTTCCCAACCAACGCTACCTTTGATAACGACAATGGCACGACTCAGACCTACACGGTTGTTCTCCGCCACGGTCACACTACCGTAACGCCAGACAAGCCAGGTAACCCAGGTCAACCAATTGATCCAAGCAATCCAGATGGACCTAAGTACCCAGCTGGGACTGACATTGACAACCTGAAGAAGACTGGTAAGCAAACGGTTCACTACACTGGTGCTGGTACACACACGCCAGGTGATAATGAACAAAGCTTCGACTTTAGCAAGACGATTACCTTTGATAACGTCACTGGTAAGATCACTAATGACTCTGGCTGGAACGTTACTAGTCACACCTTTGGTAATGTTGATACGCCAGTTGTTGAGGGCTACCACGCTGACGCTCGGACTGCCGGTGGTCAAACGGTAACGCCAGATGATTTGACTAAGACGGTCACGGTTACCTATGCACCAAATGGTAAGATCGTTCCAGTTGATCCAAATCACAACCCAATTCCAAATGTTGATCAGCCACAATACCCAACTGATCCAACCGATCCAACACGGGTTACGCCGGATGAACCGGTACCAACAATTCCAGGGATGACTCCTGATCAGACAACGGTAACACCAACTGACCCAGGCAAGGACACCCAAGTTGTTTACCGGACCCCAGCTCAGCCAACTCAGGATGAAAATGCTGCCTTGCATATCATCGATACGACTGACGGTAACAAGGAACTTAATTCCTTCAACGCTAGTGGTAAAGATGAGACAGCAATTAACTTCAATGGTGCTCAAGCTTATCTTGACGCTATGACTAAGGCTGGTTACAAGATCAACGGTATTGTTCAAGCTACGAATGATCCAAACAACCCGACTAAGTACGGCACCGATTACGCTGCCGCTGCTGGTCAATGGAAGTTTGATAAGAAGCCAGGAATCGACCAAACATTCTACGTTTACTTAGAGCATGATTACACACCAATTAACCCTGATAACGCCTTTGGTCGGAATGATCTGACGCGGACAGTTACTGAAACTGTTCACTACCTCAACGAAGCTAACAACCAACCAGTTGCTAGTGACTACACCAACACTTTGACCTTCAAGGGACAAGGTTTGGTTGACAAGGCCACTGGTAAGATGCTGGCAGTGAAGAGTGTTGAAAATGGTCAGATTACTTACGACTATGATGTCAACCACGAAATCAACATTAGCGATGCCAAGGAAAGCGACTTTGTATGGTCTAACCCAACCACGTTGGCTAAGGTAACTTCACCAACGATTGCTGGTTACACTATCGATGCTGCCAAGACCGCGCCAAGTGACTTGGCTGATGGCAACGATATTAAGGCTATTGAAAACGTGGCATACAACCACGGTAACGTTGAGGCTACGGTTTACTACAAGGCCAACCCAGTTAAGACCCAACAAAGTGCTTCCCTGACTATCAAGGACGTTACTCCGGGTCAAGAAATGACTAACGGTAGTTACACCGCTAGCGGCCTTGAAGGCGACCAAATTAGCTTCGGCGATGCTGGCAACCAAGTTGCTGACTTGCTCAGTCGTGGCTACAAGTGGGTCAAGGCTACTTACAACGGCCAAGACTTGACCAACGTGAACGACTACCAAGGTATCAAGTTTGGTAACTACGACAGCACTGCTGATAACAACGGTATCAGTCAACAATGGGTCATCGAGTTAGAACATGGCTACACACCAGTTAACCCTGACCACCCAGACGACAAGGATGGTTACACTAAGGATTACCTTGACCGGACCATTACCCGGACGGTCAGCTATGTGGACCAACAAGGCAACGAAATGCCAGGCTTGAACAAGGAAACCCAAACTACGCACTTCCGTGGTGAAGGGTACTTGGACAACGTCAGTGGCAAGTGGGTCAAGGTCGCCAATGGTCAGATCACGGGACTCGCCAACGGTTTGACTTGGACGCCAAGTGACAACCAAACCTTTGATGCGATTGCTGCCAAGACTGCTAATGGCTTCCATGTTGCTTCCGTTAGTGGTACCAATGTCACTGGTTACACTGTCGATCGGACCGGTGCCGTTGCTGCCCAAACGGTTTCGCGGAACACTCCAAGTTCTCAAGTCGTAGTTACTTACGCACCAGACGCTAAGGTACCAGTTGATGCCCAAGGTACGGTCAAGTACATCGATGACACAACTGGTAATACCCTCGCTAGTGCTAACTTCGGTGGCCATGTCGGTGACCCAATCACCTACACGACTGCTGATCAGATCAAGGACTACGAAGACCATGGATACGTATTGGTATCTAATAACTTCACTGATGGTCATGAAACCTTCCAAGAAGGCGCCAACAACTTTGAAGTTCACTTCAAGCACGGAACCCGGACAGTTGACCCAGATCATCCAGCTGATCCAAACAAGCCAGTTGATCCAACCAAGCCAAACACACCAAACCCAACGAATCCAAACTTGAGTAAGACGGATCTTGACAAGACCATTACGCGGACGGTTGTTTACCAATACGCTGATGGTACTAAGGCTAAAGAACCAGTTGTCCAAAAGGTCGAATTTAAGGGCCACGGTACGATTGACCTAGTAACTGGTAATCTGGTAACAATGGATGGCGATAAGATTGTCAACCAACAAGGTAAGATTACTTGGGACTCAGAGAGTAAGAACTTCAATGGTGTTCCAGGGCTCGACCTAGTTAATAACAGTACGGTTGAAGCTTACGCGGCAGAACCAGAAGACAACAACGGTGGTTACCATATCATTGGTGTTGATAAGAACAACACCAGCGCAAATGTTGATCCAAACACCGGTGCAGTTTCTGGTGAAACGGTAAATCCAAACAGTCCAGATAGTACAATCACTATCACCATTGGTAAGAACCCAGCACCTGCTAAGGAACAAGGTTCTGTTAAGGTTACTGTTTACGATGACACCA
>CALVFC010000009.1 GCA_944326735.1 uncultured Limosilactobacillus sp.
GTTACCATGATCTGGTACCAATGTTTGAGACAATGAAGGAGATCCATAAGATCCTGCTTAAGAAGCGGAAGCGTCGTGGCGCCATTGACTTTGAAGCTCCAGAAGCAAAGATTATTGTGGATGAAAAAGGGCACCCAACTGATATTCAACTGCGTGAGCGGGGACTATCAGAACGGATGATTGAATCCTTTATGTTGGCAGCAAACGAAACGGTAGCTGAACACTACTATAAGGAACACGTCCCATTCTTGTACCGGATCCATGAACAGCCGGACAATGAAAAAATTAAGTCCTTCTTTGAATTCTTGTCTGTTTTTGGTATCAATGCCCATGGTGACATTAATAATGTTAAGCCAAAGATGCTGCAAAATGTTTTGAAGGACGTTGCCGGTAAGCCTGAAGAACAAATGGTTCAGGTTATGATGCTGCGGAGTATGCAACAAGCTAAGTACTCTGATGAAGAACTCGGTCACTTTGGTTTAGGAGCCGATTACTATACTCACTTCACATCACCAATTCGGCGGTACCCAGATGATACCGTTCACCGTTTGATTAAGTGGTACAGCAAGCACGGTAAGGGTGAGGACGCCAAGGCTGCTTGGCGCGACCGCCTTCCTGAGATTGCTGAACATACCTCATTCACTGAACGGCGGGGAATTGATACTGAACGGGATGTTGACAGCATGAAGAAGGCTGAATACATGGAAGACCATGTTGGCGAGACCTTTGAAGCGGTTGTTTCCTCTGTCATGAAGTTCGGCCTCTTTGTTGAATTGCCAAATACCGTTGAAGGATTAATTCATATTAGTGTGATGAACGATGACTACTATGAGTATTCTGAGAAGCACTTAGCGCTGATTGGTCGGACTCACCACCGGATCTTCCAAATCGGTCAGCCAATTCATGTCAAGTTATTACGGGTTGATAAGGACCTGCGTGAAATTGACTTTGAGTTGGTTCAACCTGAGGAAGCGCCAACTACCAAGATTCGGGTACCGCACAACGATCGTCGCGGTGGTCGTCAACGTGGCCGTAATAACAACCATAATGGCCATCGTCGCCATAACCAACACCGTGACCATGAAAATGGCTCACGGAATAATCGTCAAATTAATCGCGGTCAAACCCGCCACCACAACAATTCTAAAGACCATCAACCACGGCGCCGTCGCCATTAATGGAGGTGTAAATCATGGCTAAGCAGAGTCATCAACAAAAAAGTGACAACTTAATTGCCCAAAATAAAAAGGCCCGCCATGATTACTTTGTGACCGACACTTATGAGGCCGGGATTGTGTTGACGGGAACGGAAATTAAATCCGTTCGTGCCCACCGGGTCAGTTTGAAAGACGGCTTTGCCCAAATTCGTAACGGTGAGGCCTGGTTGATGAACGTTCATATCAGTGAATATGATAATGGAACGTACTTCAACCAAGATCCCTTGCGCAACCGTAAATTATTGCTTCATAAAAAAGAAATTCACAAACTCACTGGTGCGTTACAAGATAAGGGGGTTACCTTAGTCCCACTTAAAATGTACATTAAGCACGGGTATGCAAAGGTTCTCCTTGGGCTTGCTAAGGGGAAGCACGAGTATGATAAACGTGAATCAATAAAGCGTCGGGAAACCAATCGTGAAATTGCGCGGGTTATGAAACACTACTAAAAGAAAGCCCGTCAGGTTGACAATTGAATGCCAACCTGGCGGGCTTTAAGTGCTTTAAATGTTAGTTGTGATTGCGAAAGCTCATGCTTAGCCCATCATCGGCGTCGGCACGACGTCCCCACCGAACCTTAAGGGGACTGCTTTGTTTGCGCCGGGCCCAATGTTGTAAAACAGAGGCTACTAGGATGGCAAGTGGCTCATCGGCTTCCTGGCTCACCCTTAGTTCGTGGTAGTAGTCGCCAGTGAACGCCACCGGTCGAATGGAGAAAACCTTGCGTTGTGCTTGAAAAACCCGGTATTTGTCGGAGAATGGTGAACCCACCACAACCCAGTTCAAACCACGAATATAAATAACTTCGCGCAAGAAGCCAAGCGATTTACTAACGGTTCCTACTTGCTGACGATTCAGGTAAAGGGCAAACCGCGGAAGGATGCCGAAGCTTTGTTGTTTAACTTCTGCTAATAGTTCTCCCGAAATCGAGTAAAGTGAGAGAACATCATGCAGCATCCCCCATTTTCCCACTAGTAAGTAGCGGGACCGTCCTTGATAATCACGGATGACTGTTGTGCCATGTAGGTCTGTGTCGTGGTCGCGTAGGTATAGTAAGCGCATGGGTTCACCTCCTTAGTAATTATTGACTTAATTGTACCAGTTTAATTCATAAAATCCTAATCGAAGGTGGCAAAATAAAACCGCTTTCATTTTCTGTGTTGTCAGTGTTAACTTATGCTAAAATAATAGACGAGGTGCTAAGAATCGTGAAACAACTTATTCATAATGATTGGTGGCCAATTCTTCAACCCCAGTTTGAAAGTACATATTATGCTCAATTGCATGATTTTCTGAAGGAAGAATATAGTCACCGGACAATTTATCCGGAAATGCATCATATTTTCCAAGCGTTTGAGTGGACGCCATTTAATAAGGTCAAGGTCGTTATTTTAGGCCAAGATCCCTACCATGGTCCCCACCAAGCGCACGGGTGTAGCTTTTCAGTTTTACCTGGGGTTCCAGTTCCACCATCGCTCCAAAATATTTACAAGGAGTTACAGAGTGATGTTGGTTGTCATCCGGTTCAGCATGGTTACTTAAAAAAGTGGGCTGATCAGGGTGTGTTGCTATTGAATTCAGTCTTAACCGTTCGAGCCGGCCAAGCCTTCTCACATAAAGGACATGGTTGGGAACGGTTGACCGACGCGGCAATTCATGCCTTGTCAGAGCGACCACAACCAGTTGTCTTCATTTTGTGGGGCCGTGCCGCGCGGGACAAGAAGAAGCTGATTAATATGAAGACAAATATCGTCTTGGAGTCAGCGCACCCAAGTCCTTTGTCAGCTAACCGTGGTTTCTTTGGTTCGAAGCCCTTTTCCAAAACTAACGAAGCACTTCGGGCGATGGGCGAAAAGCCAATTGACTGGCAACTGCCTGATCAGCCAACCGCTGAGTAATTGTTTAGAACTATCGAAGGAGGTTCTTATTGATGAGTTTATTTGATGAGATTGCTGCTAAGGTAAAGGGAACCGATAAGACAATTGTGTTCCCAGAAGGTGCGGATAAGCGTGTTCTGGGCGCTGCTGTTCGTCTGAAGAAGGACGACATTGTCGAACCAATCCTGTTAGGAAAGCAGGCAGAAATTGATAAGACGGCTGCCGATAACAACTTTGATTTAACTGGATTACAAATTATCGACCCTGAAAATTACCCAGCAGAAGACAAGAAGGCAATGTTTGATGCATTGTTGGAGCGTCGGAAGGGTAAGAACACTCCTGAACAAGTAACCGAAATGCTGAAGGACGTTTCCTACTTTGGTACCATGTTAGTTTACATGGGTAAGGCTGATGGAATGGTTTCTGGAGCTGTTCACTCCACTGGTTCAACTGTTCGTCCAGCATTACAAATTGTTAAGACTAAGCCTGGTGTTCATCGGATTAGTGGGGCTTTCTTAATGCAAAAGGGCGACCAACGGTACATCTTCGCTGATTGTGCCATCAACATTGAACTCGATGCCCCAACGATGGCGGAAGTGGCTGTTCAAAGTGCTGCCACTGCTAAGTTGTTTGGTATTGATCCAAAGGTTGCTCTGCTGAGCTTCTCTACTAAGGGCTCTGCTAAGGGTGACATGGTTACCAAGGTTGCTGATGCAACAGCCAAAGTTCATGAAATGGATCCCGACCTGCCAGCAGATGGTGAATTACAATTTGACGCTGCCTTCGTTCCTGAAGTTGGGGCATTAAAGGCTCCTGGTTCTAAGGTTGCTGGTCACGCCAACGTCTTCATTTTCCCTAGTTTGGAAGCCGGTAACATTGGCTACAAGATTGCTCAACGGTTTGGTGGCTTTACTGCTGTCGGCCCAATTCTGCAAGGACTCAACGCACCGATCGCTGACTTGTCACGGGGATGCAACGAGGATGATGTTTACAAGGTTGCCATGATTACTGCTGCGCAAGCTTTGTAATTTAACTAACCCATTTAAATAATAGGGGCTTCTCTGATTGGAGGAGCCCTTTTAATGTTGCATCATGGTCAAGTAAGGTATGCTATTATTAGTGATAAACATGAGTTACTGAGGAGGGACAATGGTGAAAAAAGTATTGATGAATCGCCGGGAGGAAACAATCAGTTTAGGCACTAGGATTGGTCGTAAGTTACAGGCCGGGGATGTTCTGGTGTTGGATGGTGATTTAGGGGCTGGCAAGACGACCTTTACCAAAGGGTTGGCAGTGGGCCTGGATATCCCGGACTTGATCAAGAGCCCCACCTTTACAATCATTCGCGAGTATCATGACGGACGTTTGCCACTGTACCATATGGATGCCTATCGATTGGAAAATGGTGGTGCTGAAGACCTGGGCCTTGAGGAATACTTTGACAGTGAAGGAGTTAGTGTTGTTGAATGGGCTCAGTTTGTGGAAGATGAATTGCCAGCAGATTTCTTAGCAATTCATTTCCGCCGCACGGATGATGACAACAAGCGGGTCCTGATCTTTGAACCCCATGGTCAGCACTTTGAACAATTAGTAAAGGAACAGGTGAAATAAGTGGCATCAACGGTTGAACTAAAGTTAGCGGAACATAGTGATGCCGCCAACATTCTTGCCTTCCTTCAACAGGCCAAGACGGAGACGGACGCCATTACTATCCCCCACCTTGAGAAGGTTACGGCCCAAGAAGAATCACGAAATATTGACGAGATTAACCAATCCGATGACTGTGTCATTATGCTGGCAATGTTAGGTGACCATTTAGTAGGCATGGTAACGGTGATGAGAACGAGCTCGGAAACTGAGATTGGAGAACTCGGCGTAGTAGTGGCTAAAAGATATTGGCATAACGGAATCGGCCAAATGCTGGTTGACGAGGCTGAGTACTGGTTTACGCATTACAGTAGTTTAAAGCACATGAACCTGACCGTTTATGAAGACAATGTGCCGGCAATTAATTTGTACCGGAAGATGAATTTTGTGGTTACTAAGCATGTGCAGATCAACGGCCAGGCGTCGTTGCAAATGGATTATCAACCTAAGTAAAAAAAGACCCGTATTCATAATGAAGTGCTGCATAATGCATAGAGACTATAATGCCCGCCAAGTATACAGATGGTATCTGATACTTGGCGGGCTCTTTAAATTGGTTAGAAAAAATTCGCAGATAATAACTATATTCACAGCATGTTCAATTTTGAAAACCGAAGGCATGATTCCGGCTTATTGCCGAAGTCATGCCTTAACAGCTTAAATAGTTAATTTGGCCTAACTTCTTATTGCACTCCATCTCCACCGTCAATATGGAACTAATTATGCAAATCGAATAGAATACCAGATGCTCCCGGCGATTAGTAATGAACCGAGTATAAAGGTCCAGGTAATTTGCTCATTAAGCAGGAGCCAGCCCAATAAGGTCCCGACGATCGGTTGAAACAGGAAAAAGAGACCTGAACTAGCGGCATTGAGCAGCTGAACACCACGGTTCCACATTACGAAAGCTGTGGCAGTCGAAATTGCTCCTAGATAGAGAAGAGATCCCCATACCTTGAAACTGCCGAAGTTCACGTTGCCAAGGGTTACGTGCCAGCTAAATGCTACCGGTGTCAAACAGATAATAGCCACAATTGTTGCTACTGTCGTTATTTCCAACACATCATATTGCGGTGCCACCATTTTATTGATCACTGACATGAGCGCCCAGGTGAGGGCAGCAATGATCAGAAACAGGCACCCCGTTAAGACGTGTGCACCAGCAAAACGAACGCCCACGATGATGAGTACCCCTGTGGTTGCCATAATTAGGGAAATAACCTTTGTCCGGGTGACTCGTTCATGGAGCAAGAACCAGGCAAAGATTACCATAAACGTCGGTGTTGAAGCCGTAATAACGGAGCCGGTTTGGGCCGATGATAGCCAAGTCCCGGTTTCCTGAGTTACGATTGAAATGGCGTCCCCGATAATCCCTGCTAATATCATTAGGCCACCGTTAAGCCAATCCCAGTGCCATTTGACGCCCTTAATTAGGCAAAATAGCAACAGAAAAATAATCGCTACGACATAGCGACACCAGACTAGTTCGACGGGTGGGATCGTTGTGACAATGTTCTTAACAACGACAAACATTCCACCCCAGATACTGGCAGCCAGACTTAATAGGATACTACCAATTGCTTTATTTGATTTTTTCATTTTTGATTCCTCCGTTAAATTAAATTTTAACGGATTGCTGGCACGTCGCATTCGCATAATGGTGCGAAGATCATGATGAAGGCCACCTTTCAACGTTGTTAATGCTCTTATATTAAGCTAACTGGCGAGGAAAGACAAGCTGAAAAACCCTACATATGGGTGTACACTGTCTACACGACCAACAGGGAGATTCAAACGCTCAGGCGAGATAGTATTAAAGGATTAGTGTCTGACCAGAAATTACTTTAATTACGATTGCATATCTTTGAAAGTAAAAGGTATGATTCCAGGTAAATACCGAAATCATGCCTTATCAGTTTAAATATTCATTTTGCCCAACTTTCTGTTGCACATCAACGGAACCAATCAGTCTTTTCCTTAATGTTTAAAAATCTGTTTAATGTTCCGCCAGAATGAACCACGTTCTTGGTGACCGCTGACATCTTGAGTCACTTCAACACAGCCAATATATTTGCCATCGTCATTATGCAGGGCATAGAAAGCAATATTAACAGGTCGATTATGGTAATGAATCATAATACTAATCTGACCACGTTTGCCGTCATGCATTTCTTTCAGCACTTGCTTGACCCGTCCTTGACTATGACCAGGGTGAACTTCCAAGACATGTTTTCCTAAATCATCGTCAGTCCGGGCAAACAGCCGGTGGCGATTAGCAGATGACCACCGGACAATATCATTTTCATCAATGAGGTCAAACTCCTCGGGAATTGTTTTGAAAATGGCATTTAACTGTTCTAACGTTAGGCTTCCACCTTGCAAATTAACTTTATCCATTCTTATCCTCCTTATAACTAACCGAACATTTTGATGAAGGGCTTGATTTGCTGACTACCAAACTGGGCGTCTTGGTAGAGCAGAATATTAGCGCACGCTTGAGCATCATCGAGGGCGTTGTGGTGATGGTGCAGGTCGATCTGTAAGGCATCACAAATCGTATTGAGCTTGTAATTACTCAGTCCCGGAATAAGCTTGCGTGAAGTTTTCACCGTATCTAATGTTTGGTAAACTGGTGGTTCAATTTCATAGTGTTCAAGAGTGCGTTTCAGCACACTATTGTCAAAGCTGTTGTTATGAGCAATTACCAACTGGTCCGGGGTGTAGAACGATTTTATGTGTTGCCAAATCTTTGGGAAGGTTGGTGCATCTGCGACGTCCTCTTCGTGAATTCCATGGATTTGAATATTACGCCAATTGAAATCCGTCTGGGGATTGATTAGAGAATAAAATTCGTCGACAATCTGACTGTTTCGGACAATCGTTAAGGCTAGTGAACAAGCACTAAAGCGTTTCCCGTTAGCGGTTTCGAAATCCATTGCAATAAAATTCACTGCGGTCAGCCTCCCATAAATAAATTTAACCTCTTCATTCTACCGAGAAAGAAGCATTAGTGCAATTTTCCCGATTGCGTGAATTAAGCTAAGAACTTGCAAAAATGATACAATACTAACAGCTTAAATAAAAAGGACGACGAGCAATGATTAATTTAACTAAGGAATTTCCAGATATTAAAATATTACACAATGAACCACTGTCAAAGTATACCTTTACTCATACGGGTGGAAACGCTGACTGGCTGGCTTTTCCAACAGAAGTCGACCAGGTCCAGCAATTGGTAGAATTTGCTAAAAAGAACTCATTAGCGGTAACCGTGTTAGGGAACGCTAGTAATCTAATTGTCAAGGATGGTGGGATTGCTGACCTGACCATCATTTTGACGGGAATGAACAAAATTACCGTTAATGGTAATGACGTGACAGCACAAGCTGGTGCAGCGTACATTGAGACGACGAAGGTTGCCCGTGATCATAGCCTGACGGGAATTGAATTTGCAGCCGGTATTCCAGGGAGCATCGGTGGGGCAATCTTTATGAACGCCGGTGCCTATGGTGGTGAAACAGAGGATGTGGTATCTAAGGCGACGATCATGTTGCCTGATGGCACGATTGAAAGTTTAAATCATGATCAGCTCGACTTTGGTTACCGTCATTGCAGTGTACAGGATAACCACGGCATCGTGTTGGATGCTACTTTTGCCCTTAAGCCGGGTGATAAAGCGGCCATTACCGCCCAAATGGATGACCTCAATGCACGCCGGGCGGCTAAGCAACCACTGGACTTACCATCATGCGGTAGTGTTTTCAAGCGGCCAAAGGGGTACTTTGCTGGTAAGCTAATTCATGATGCTGGCCTTCAGGGCTACACTTCAGGTGGTGCCCAGGTTTCTACAAAGCATGCGGGATTCATTGTTAATATTAATAATGGGACTGCAACTGACTACCTGAATGTTATCCATCACGTGCAAAAGACCGTCAAAGACAAGTTTGGCGTTAGTCTGGAAACGGAAGTCCGTATTATTGGCCGTGACTAATTGATATTGGTCCTACTATTGTGGCGATAGTAGGACCCTTTCGTTTTTAAAACATCATGGTTGGGATGGTTGTTCTGGTGTAAAATGATATAATGTTATCGTGATTTAGAGGATGGTGAAAAATATGTCAGCTATTGCGGCGCTGTTTACGTGGCAAAATTTCATCCACTTAGTTGATATCCTCGTAATCTGGTTTTTAATTTACGAATTACTATTGCTAATTCGCGGGACACGAGCCGTTCAGTTGTTCCGGGGAATTATTATCATTATTTTGGTAAAGGTGGTTTCCTGGTACATTGGACTGAGTACTGTTTCCTGGGTAATGGACCAGATTATTAACTGGGGTGTCATTGCCATCGTGGTGATTTTTCAGCCAGAAATCCGGCGGGGCCTTGAGCACTTGGGCCGGGGCTCACTCTTTGCCCGTAACCAAACTGCCAATGAGACTGAAGAAGAAACGATTAAACAACTCGACCAAGCCATTCAATATATGTCGAAGCGCCGGATTGGTGCCCTGATTAGTATTGAAATGAAGACCGGATTGGAAGAGTACATTGAAACCGGGATTCCGTTAGATGCGGATATTTCGGGGGCACTGCTGATCAATACCTTCATTCCAAATACCCCATTGCATGATGGGGCGGTGATCATCAAAAACAATCGGATTGCTGTTGCTGCCGCTTATCTGCCATTGTCTGATAGCAAGCTGATCCCTAAGGAACTCGGCACTAGACACCGTGCGGCAGTGGGAATTAGTGAAGTCACCGATGCATTGACCATTGTCATTTCAGAAGAAACCGGGGAAGTTTCTATTACTAAAGACAATGAATTAATCCGCAACATGTCGCAAAATGATTATCTGAAGTTCTTACGTGCACAATTGTATAACCACGATACCAGCAGTAATAACAGTATCTTGGCGCACATCGTATCATTCTTCAGTCGTGGAGGAGGTGGCCGTCATGGGCAAAAATAATGGTGGCTTCTTCAACAACAAGTGGGTCTTGCGTCTCACCTCGTTAGCACTCGCCTTGTTCTTATTTTTCTACGTTAATAATAGCGGCAATGGATTCCTGCGTCAGAACACCCGTAACCATAATCAGAGTAGTGCCCTGATGTCTGATAAGACCGCCACAATCAAAATGCCATTGGACATCACTAGTAATGATAATTACGTAGTGACTGGTTACCCGAAGACCGTTAAGGTTAAAGTCACTGGACCCTCGGCGCTGGTAACGACAACTGTTAACACCCAGAATTTCAAGGCTTACATTGATTTGAGTAAAGTTAGTGTGGGTCAGCACCGGGTCCCTGTAAAGACAGCGGGACTTAATTCAGAACTAAATGCGGAAGTGAGTCCCAAATACGTGAACGTAAATGTTCAGCCACGAAGGACAATTACGATGAAAGTCAGCGTCCGACTGAGTACGCATGACCTGAAAAACGGGTACACAGTTGGCGATCCACGAACAGATATTGGCACCGTTCAGATCACCGGATCCCGTAGTCAAGTTAACCGAGTTGCCCGGGTGGTTGCCTTTGTCGCAATGCCTGATAAGGCAACGAGTGACATTCATCGTCAAGTCACCCTCCAAGCACTGGATAAAAATGGGCAAACCTTAAATGTGGTTATTGAACCGGCAACTACCAATGTCACGATTCCAATCGATGGTAGTGATGACAATAGTGGTTCTGCTTCATCATCATCGACGTCCAGTCGGCGAGCAAGTAGTGATGAATCCGTGACGACTACGAGTTCAAGTAGCGCAAGTTCAAGTGCTAATAATGAATAATGAAACGTTTAAAGGAGTTTGAAAGAATATGAAGTTAAAATATTTTGGTACTGATGGAGTACGGGGAGTTGCAAATGAAGACCTTAGTCCGGAACTGGCCTTTCGGGTTGGTCGCGCCGGAGGATATGTCTTAACACGGCACTCAGACCGGAAACAACCACAAGTTTTAGTATCTCGTGATACACGAATTTCTGGTCAAATGTTGGAAAATGCGTTGGTCGCAGGATTACTTTCAGTGGGGATTGAAGTGTTACGTTTAGGTGTCGTTACAACTCCTGGTGTCGCATACTTAGTACGGGCACAAGAAGCAGATGCTGGTGTTATGATTACGGCCTCCCACAATCCAATTAAGTACAATGGAATCAAATACTTTGGTGGCGATGGCTTCAAACTGTCCGATGATCTGGAATACGAAATTGAACAGTTGTTGGACGCTGACGAGGATAAGTTACCACGGCCTTCAGATGAGGGTCTGGGTACGGTTGCGGACTACCACGAAGGGGCACTGAAGTATACTTCATTCCTTGAACAAACGGTGGCTAGTGACTTGTCAGGTTTGAAAGTGGTTGTTGACGCTGCCAATGGGGCAACCAGTGGCTTCGTTTCTAACTTGTTTGCGGACATGAATGTTGACTTCGTACCAATTCACGCCCAGCCAAATGGTCTGAATACCAACCTGAATTGTGGATCGACACATCCAGAAAGCCTCCAGAAGGCCGTTGTTGATAATCAAGCAGATCTGGGATTAGCCTTTGACGGTGATGGTGACCGGTGCATTGCGGTGGATAATGAAGGTCACCTGGTTGATGGTGATAAGATTATGTACATCTGCGGACACCATATGGATGAACAGGGATTGCTGAAGAAAGATACAGTCGTAACAACGGTGATGAGTAACTTGGGAATGTACAAGGCCTTAGAAGCTCACGGTATGAAGAGTGTTAAGACCAAAGTCGGCGATCGTTATGTCGTTGAAGAAATGCTTAAGAATGGTTATAACCTTGGCGGTGAACAGTCAGGCCACATTATTTTCCTTGACTACAACACGACTGGTGACGGAATGTTGACCGCTTTGCAATTACTATCAGTGATCAAGGAAACTGGTAAGTCGTTGAAAGAATTAGCTGCTGACGTAACTACTTATCCTCAAGAACTTGTTAACATTAAGGTTGCCGATAAGGAGGCTGCGATGGCTAATGAGGACCTGCAACAAGTAATCAAGCAGGTTGAAGGTAAGATGAATGGCGATGGTCGTGTCTTGGTTCGGCCAAGTGGAACGGAGCCATTATTGCGGATTATGGCTGAAGCGGCTACCCCAGAATTAGTACATCAGTATGTTGAAGAGATTGCTGATGTGGCGCGTCGCGAACTTGAAGTACAATAAATAATACCAAGAACTCACTGGTCAGTGGGTTCTTTTTTATTGCTAAATCAGTACCTGTTAATAACTAGACCAATTGAGTGAAGATCATTGACATCCATTTCAAAGAACGGTACTATACTTTATAGTCATCATGAATTGGAATGAAGACAAGCTATCTATACCAATTTATAAAAATAACTATAAGGGATGAAATAATATGTGTGGAATTGTTGGTGTGACTGGAAACAAAGACAGTCTGTCAATTTTAATTAATGGGTTAAAGCGATTGGAATATCGTGGCTACGATTCAGCCGGTGTTTACGTAAATGATAACAATGGGCATGATTACCTGGTTAAACGTCCTGGCCGGATTAGTAACCTTGAAGCAGCCCTGACCGATGATGTTCACGGTATGTCTGGAATTGGCCATACTCGTTGGGCAACTCACGGTGAACCAAGTGAAGCTAATGCCCACCCTCAATATTCATCAGATGAACGTTTTTACCTTGTTCATAATGGTGTGATTGAAAACTATGCCCAACTGAAGACTAACTACCTCTCAGATGTTCACTTTGCTAGTCAAACTGATACGGAAGTAATTGTCCAATTAGTTGATAAGTTCGTTGTTGATGAACATTTGACCACTAAGGAAGCCTTATTAAAGGTTCTTAAGCTGATTAGTCCTGATTCTTCATATGCCTTTGTTTTGATGGATAAGGAACAACCAGATACCTTGTTTGTTGCAAAGAACAAGAGTCCACTGCTGGTCGGGGTAGCTGACGGTTACAATATGGTTGGTTCAGATGCCACATCCATGCTGAAGCAAACAAACGAATTCTTGGAATTGGATGACCATGAATTAGTTATTGTTAAGCCTGACTCTATTGAAATTGAAGACTTTGATGGGAACGAAAAGCACCGTGATACCTTCAAAGTAGATATGGATCCTAATGCTGCTGATAAGGGTGCATACCCATACTACATGCTGAAGGAAATTGATGAACAACCAGCTGTTATGCGGAAGATTGTTCAAAAGTACTTTGATGAAAACGGCCAGCCACAAATTGATGAAGACCTGTTGAAGTCAATGGCTGCTGCTGACCACTTTTACATTGTTGGTGCCGGAACCAGTTATCACGCTGGTTTAATTGGTGCACGGATCTTCGAAAAACTGGTCGGTGTTCCAACCTCTGTCCACATTTCATCAGAATTTGCTTATGAACAACCATTACTATCTAAGAAGCCATTCTTTATCTTCCTTAGTCAGAGTGGTGAAACGGCCGATAGTCGGGAAGTGTTGGTTCACGTAAATAAAAACAACTGGCCAAGTTTGACCATCACTAATGTTGACAAGTCAACCCTTTCACGTGAAGCAACGTTCACTGAATTACTTTACGCCGGTCCAGAAATTGCGGTGGCTTCAACTAAGGCCTACACTGCTCAAATCGCGGTAGAATCTGTTTTAGCTAAGGCCCTTGGTGAATACATGGACAAGCCGGCTGCTCGTGAATTTGATGTTAAGCACCAATTAGGCTTAGTTGCCAATGGGATGCAGTCATTAACTGACAGTAAGAGCATTATGAAGGACTTGTCTGACAAGTACCTTTCTAAGCCACGGAATGCCTTCTACATTGGTCGGGGAATTGACTGGTCCGTTTCACTAGAGGCGGCACTGAAGTTGAAGGAAATTTCCTATGTTCAGGCTGAAGGCTTTGCTTCAGGTGAATTGAAGCACGGAACCATCGCCTTAATTGAAAAGGGTACGCCAGTGATTGGCATTATTACGCAAGACCGGACTGCCGGTCTGACCCGGAGTAACTTGGAAGAAACTCAAGCCCGTGGTGCTAACACCTTAACGATCGTTTCACGTCACCTGGCTCAAGATGGTGATAACATCCTGTTACCAGATGTCGATGAATTGCTGACCCCATTACTGAGTGTGGTTCCAGCTCAATTGTTGGCTTACTACACTAGTTTGGGTAAGGGACTTGATGTGGATAAGCCACGGAATTTGGCTAAGTCCGTTACTGTTCAATAATCAAAGAAGAGAAGTGCTAGTTGACACTTCTCTTTTTTTAGTGGTTTTTGTAATGAAAAACTGGCAAAATTGATGAAATTGATTGGTAAATTCTTGTAAAAAGCCTTGACACTGACGCATGAAACCGCTATCATAATGTCTGTAAGGTATTTAAGTATTTACCTTCTAATCAATTCTCTTTCTCTCTTATGCCAATCATCGCCACCCTGGCGGTGATTTTTTGTTAGAATTAGTATCGGAAAGGGAGCGGACAGATTGGAAGAACAACACGAAGTTTTAACGTTAATTGAAGAAATTACCCGGAACGATGGTAGTACATATTACGAAATTGGTAACATGGTCCAAAATGGGCGGGCAGAATTAGCCGCTGAGCGGGGTTACATCAAAGAGGTTCGGATCCTCCAACTTAATATTCCGCATTCACGGAACGTCATTAAATATGAGCATTTCATCAATACTCACTACAAGATGCAGGACGAATCCATGGACCATTGGGAAGAGTGGAAACGGACGCCTGAGGCCGACGCCGTTGTCCAAGAAATTTTACACGAAAACCATATCGGATAATTTACCAAAACAGGAACGAGATAATAGTCGTTGTGACCATTAATCCCATTCCTGTTATTTGTTTAAAAAGCAGAATTAAGCTAGACACTAAGCACTTAAGTACCTAAAATAAGATGAGTAAACTTACTATTGGGGGATTCCGGGATGAAAAACGAGATTGACTTTAGTACACATCACCGAACACAACATGTGACAGGCATCGACGGTCTACGAACAATCGCCGTTATTGCCGTAATTATCTACCACCTAGTTCCAAATCAGCTTGTGGGTGGTTATTTAGGTGTGCCCTTATTTCTGTTGATCTCCGGTTATTTTATCAGCTACCAGTTTAGTCGCCGGCTAAAATACCAACGACCGGTTAACCTTAAGGCTTTTTACCAGCGGCGGTTTAAACGTCTTTATCCGGTCCTCATTGCGATGTTGCTAATGACGACCGCGTATATTACGCTTTTCGCCCGGGAACTCC
Source organism: uncultured Limosilactobacillus sp. (assembly GCA_944326735.1). Next base: position 14,960 of record CALVFC010000009.1, read on the forward strand.
TCCACCAGATTCGCATAATTGTGTTGACCAACCTCCTCTGGGTTTATAACTGGTGGGAGATTGGTCATGGTCAATCATATTTCGACCAATTTGGTGGTCAATCCCCATTTACTCACTTATGGACGCTGGGTGTGGAAGCACAGTTTTACTTGGTTTTCCCGCTCTTATTAATGGCCTTGTTTAAGATATTTAAACGGCAAGTGATAGTCCGACGCATTGTGTTGGTGTTTGCAATCTTGTCAGCTGTTGAGATGGCGTTGCTGTACCAACCTGATAATATCAACCGGGTTTACTACGGGACCGATACCCGAGCCTTTTCCTTACTGCTCGGGGCTTGGTTAGGAATGGCTTGGCCGTTAGATAACCTTAATTCTAATGCCCCCCGTCGGACGCAACAGTTACTGGATGGCGTGGGTATCGCGGCCTTGATTATCACGATCATCAGTTTTCTTGTTGCTAATGGTCAAGCTGGTTCTACTTATCACGGTGCAATGTTTGCCTACAGCTTTGTGGGGATGATTTTATTAGCCACAATCCTTCACCCGGCTGGTCATATGAATCGGTGGTTGACTAATCCGGTCTTTACTTGGTTTGGTCAACGTTCATATGGCATCTATGTTTACCAGCTCCCGGTAATGATCTTTTATGAACGGGCAATCAAAGTCGGCTACCATCCCGTTATCTCAGCGATTGAAGAAGTAGCCCTGATTCTCATTATTTCGGAATTCTCATACCAGTCAATTGAACGACCAATTGCCCGTGTTCACAGGAACGATTGGCTACTCGTGGTCAAAAACCGGCTGAGTGTTCCACCGTTCCACTGGTTAGCTTGGCTAATGACCGTCCTGACGGTTGGCGTTACCGCAACGGCAGTCACCGGTTTGTGTTTGCCTGACTGGACACCAAAGCCAACGGCCGTTCAAAAGAAAATTGAGCATAACGCGGATAAAACTAAGAACCATAACCAACAACTTGCCAAGGGGAAAGATGTTAAGACAGCTGATGTCAGCACCATCCAAAAGCAATTTACATTGAGCAAGCGTGAGGCCCGTCAAGCGCGCACGTTACAAGTGACCGCGGTTGGTGACTCGGTTATGGAAGACGCTGCTGATAGTATTCAAAAGATCATGCCACATGCATATGTCGATGCTCAGGTGGGTCGGCAAGGGACCGCCACACCAGCTGTCTTGAAGAAATTAAAGAGCGACGGCAATTTGCATAAGATTGTCATCCTAAACTTGGGAAATAATGGGCCCATGACCAAGCAAACGACTGATCAGATCCTCGATGCGATCGGGAGTGGCCATCAGATTTACTGGGTAACGGCTCACGTTCCCACTAAAACTTGGCAGCAGCAAGTTAATCGCCAAATAAAAGACTTGGCTAAACATCACACTAACGTTCATGTTGTTGACTGGTACACTGCTAGCCAGGGACATGATGATTGGTTCGCTAAGGACCATGTTCATATGGACGAAGAGGGGAACGTTCACTATGCTCGACTGATTGTTAAAACTATTTTGAAGGATCAACATTAGGGGGTAATGTTGTGATGAAAACTGATGAAGAACTATTAGACCAGGCAATTGACCTTTACCTGTCAGCACTGAAGGGCTTAGGAAGCTTTGTGTCGCAGCCATCTGCTGAGTACCACCTGTCATTTGAACAGTATTTAATCTTGCGGACCATTGTTAAACATCCCAAGGTTAAGCTAATGGATATTGCCTATGAACGACATGTGACGCGCAGCGCAGTGTCGCGTCAACTCAAAATCCTCTTAAAAAACGGTTATGTCAAGCAAACTGCTGACCCGTCAGACCACCGGAAAATGTTCTTGACGAGCACAGAAAAAGGGACGACGGTTGAAACAAAGGTTCGTCAGTTAGTCCTGCGTCGGTTTTCATCATGGTTGGATACGTTTGGTCAAGAACGGGGAGCACAATTATTGTCACTGCTCGCCGACTTTGATCAACAGATTGTTCAAGCTAACAATGATGCCTGAAGGGAGTTAATAGAATAATGATTAAGATGATTGCCTTGGATTTAGACAATACCTTACTTAATAGCAACAAGGAAATTAGCGCACGGAATGAACGTGTTCTGAAGAAATTGCATTCCCAGGGGATCCATATTGTGTTATGTACTGGTCGACCAATTAACGCAATTTGGCCATTAATTGAACAACTTGGATTAACCCAGCCTGATGACTATACAATTACCTTCAATGGGGGCCTTGTGATTAACAATGTCACGAAGAAACACCTATTTGAATTGGGAATGAGTCGCCAGGACCTTCAACCCCTATTTGAATATGTGCACCGTCACCAGATTCCGTTGGACGCCCTTGACTTTGACCGGGTATACGAGCTAACTGATCAGCCCCGGTCAATTTACAAGACAGTTTTGAAGAATATTGAGTTTACGGATGCAGCAACTGATGATTTACCAAACCATACCTTCAGTAAAGCAGTGATGGCGATTCCTGCTGACCAACTTAGCCCCATTATCAAACACTTGCCAGACGACCTCTTGCGTCGTTACCATGCAGTGCAATCACAACCAATGATCATGGAATTTCTGCCGAAGAAGGTAAACAAGGCAGTTGGCTTAAAGGCGCTCTTGAATCACTTCAACTTGAACTTCGATAACCTCATGACCTTTGGGGATGCTGACAATGATCTGGAAATGATTGAAGCGGCGGCCCAGGGGATCGTAATGGATAATGGATTGCCAGAAGTCAAAAAAGCGGCTACCGCAATTACTGATTCCAATGATCAGGATGGTGTGGCCACGTATTGTGAGCGCTTTTTTGCAACATTACTGTAATATAACCACTAATTAAGATAAAAAAAGCACTAAATTAGGCTGGATAACAACTTAATTTGGTGCTTTTTAGCATTCATTAATCGGATGAAAGATTGTTTTTAGGCTTTGTTAAATTTAATTGAACCCCTGATGTGACAGCGTTCTTATAGGAATTGTTCAACTGAACACAAGGCATGTTTCGACAAAATTACAATCATTTACCAATCTGGCACAAATCGCAAGGTTGTTGTCATCTGCTTGTAATATCAACCGTGTACCATAAACACTGTTGAATATGAAGAACGAAACAAAGGATGGTTTATATTTATGATTTCTAAGAATAACTTTGCTAAAGTGTCAGCCGCTGTGCTTGGTGCTATCGCATTGGGAACAGCTGCCAATGTTGTTTCTGCTAATGCGGACACTGTCTACACGGTTAAGAGTGGTGACACACTTTCAAGTATTTCTTTCAAGTTCAATAAAGATAACAGCCTCGTAAATAAGATCGCTCAAAAGAATAACATTAGCGACATCAACAAGATTTACGTTGGGGAGAAGTTGTTAATCAAGAGCGATGGTGAGATCCAACCTGTTTCTGACCAAAGTACTAATAATAACAACAGTAGCAAGGCCAATAACAACGATAATGATCAAGCCACAAGCACTAACCTGAGCAGTCAAGAACAAGCTGCCAAGGATTGGATTGCTTACCATGAATCTCGTGGTCAATACAACGTTACTAATGGTCAATACATCGGGAAGTACCAACTTTCTGCTTCTTACTTAAATGGTGACTACTCACCAGCTAACCAAGAACGAGTAGCTGACCAATACGTTGCGAGTCGTTACGGTTCTTGGGTTAACGCCCAACAACACTGGATGGCTAATGGTTGGTACTAAGATAAATATGTTCAGAAGATAATTATAATACTGAATCGCTCGGGCTTAACTTGTAAGTACCGGCGATTCTTTTGCGTTCAATGCTTTTTAGTGGTAACTAGGGATTAGTATGATACAATAATACTGTTCCATTTTGGGGATGTTTTTTGGATTCGACAGGTATAGGTCGAGTTTCAATTGCGTTTCGAAGGTTGCGTCTTCGTAAAAACGCTCAGTTTTAAATTATAACTGCAAACAATAATTCAAACGCTTACGCATACGCTGCCTAACAAGTAGCGCGCGTAAATCCAAGTCGGGTTCGTCCATGATGCGACTTTGGGTTTCATATTTAGTGGACTACGCTTCCTATTCCCGTTTGAAATAGGGAGAAGAGATTCATCAAGCTAGCTAATCATGGTTGCCTTGCTCAACGGCGTTTTGGTTAGTGAATTTCAAATAGCTGAGCTACGAACGTAGAGATTGAAATGGCGATATGCTTGGACACGGGTTCGACTCCCGTCATCTCCATATTTACTACAATGTGACGAACAACTGAGAATTGCGGTTCTCGGTTGTTTTGTTTTAAACGGCATGAACACAATTCGTGTTAAGATGATTGATGTACACAATCGCCAGGAAGAGAGTAGGAATAATATGCAAATACTAATGATTGAGGATAACCATTCTGTCTGCGAAATGATGGAAATGTTTTTCAAAAAAGAACAGTGGCAGGTGACTTTTGCCTATGATGGGGAAGCGGCAGAAGAAAAGTTTAAAGCGGACCCCCAAAAATGGGACATTATTCTGCTGGACCTGAATTTACCTAAGAAGGACGGTATGCAAGTAGCGGCTGATATTCGGCGAATTTCACCAACCGTCCCGCTAATTATGTTAACTGCCCGGGATACGGAGAGTGACCAGGTCCTGGGATTAGAGATTGGGGCCGATGACTATGTTACTAAGCCATTCAGCCCGATTACGCTTATTGCTCGTATTAAAGCCCTCTACCGGCGGAGTGCTTTAAGTGCACACGATGATGTTAATAAACAGCCAACGTCATTTGATATTGAAACCAAGCACTTCAAGATGAATACGAAGACCCGCGAAGTCTATTTATATGACCAGCCCATTACCGACCTGACCCCTAAGGAGTTTGATTTGTTAAAGACGCTGGCCTCTAAACCACGTCAGGTATTTACCCGCTCGCAACTCCTTCAACTCGTGTGGGATTATGAATACTATGGTGATGAGCGAACCGTTGATGCGCACATCAAAAAGCTTCGGCAAAAATTAGAAAAGGTGGGCCCCCAGGTCATTCAAACGGTGTGGGGTGTCGGCTACAAGTTTGATGATGAAGGACAAGCATAATGAAACTAATTTATCGACTAATGTTATCCTTCACGATCGCCATCACGGCCCTCATGATCGTGTTGGCATCGGCGTTCATCCATGCCACTAACCGGACACTCTATCAGAATACCTGGCAACAGTTGCAAAATTATTCTGATAGTTTGGTGGAAGATGCTATTCGCTATGACGTCAATGATCATTCATTTGAGGGGTTTGCTAATGAATCGCTAGCTGCTAACGCGGCGCTGCTGTCCGACCAGAAGATTCACTTTGCGATTTTTGATATGTCTAAGAAACAGACCTTTATTAATAGCGGCTACACGCCGTCAATTTCGAAGAGTGAGTGGCAGCGTTTGAAGAAGGGTAAGACGATCTATTTGAAGACGGCTAATCCACGGATTAACACGGATGTAAAGAACGGCACGGGAATGACCGAGGTCCTGCGACCGTACTTCTATCACCACAAATTGATTGCTGTTGTGTCGATTGGGACCTTCCTATCAGTTATTCAGGAAAACCTGCATCAGACGAAGATCAACCTTCTGTTATCACTAATAATTGGATGTGTCGTGACCATTATTCTTTCGTATTTCTTGGCGCACGCGATCACCAGTCGAATTGAACGCCTGCGGAAGGCCACCAAGCAGGTCGCCAAGGGAAACTATGATGTTCATGTTCCCGTCAAAAGTAATGATGAAATTGATGACCTTTCGCGGAGCTTTAACCAAATGACCGTTTCACTTCGCGAATCAGAAAAGGAAATTCGTCGTCAAGAGGAACGTCGGCGGCAATTTATGGCTGATGCTGCACATGAAATGCGCACTCCGCTAACTACTATTAATGGAATTCTAGAAGGACTCCAGTATGATGCTATTCCCGAAGAAGATAAGCAACATAGTATTGAACTAATGCGTAATGATACGCAACGGTTAATTCGGTTGGTCAATGATAACTTGGACTATGAAAAAATCCGTACTAATCAAATTTCCATGGAACGGAAGGTCTTTGATGCTGCAGCTGCTTTGCATAACCTTATCGACCAGCTCCAGAAGAAAGCCCATGAACAAAATGACGAATTGCAACTGGCAGTTCCAAAAACATTACGTGTTTATGCAGACTATGACCGGTTTGTCCAAATCATGTTTAACCTGATTCAGAATGCTATTCAGTTTACGACTCATGGCACCATCACAATCAGTGGTCAACACCTGGAGAAGGGGAGTCAATTTGTCGTTGCCGATGATGGGGTGGGGATGACTAAGGAGCAGGTAGCCAATATCTGGGACCGCTTCTATAAGGCTGACCCATCGCGTTCAACGACTAAGGGTGAATCTGGCTTGGGATTAGCAATTGTGCACCAGCTCGTTCAATTACATGGTGGGTCAATTAAGGTAAAATCGGCTTTGCATGAAGGAACAACTTTTACTGTTTACTTCCCTGATCGTGAATATGCTCCCCACCTGACGACGCCTAAAACTGATTTCACAACTATACCAATTTTTTTATAGAACGCTTTCTCCTACTAAATATTAGTAAAATATTTGACTTTACCAGTAAAATATTTTGTGAAAGTACTTGTGTAAACGTTTGCAATAGCATATAATTACTCTCCGTAATCTGAATTGATTCGATAGGAGAGAAGTTATTATGGTTTATTTACTTGCTTTAATTCCAGCGTTAGGTTGGGGGTTAATGCCACTGATTACCGGTAAAATTGGTGGTTCAGCCGTTAACCAAATGTTTGGGATTGGTGCTGGGGCAACCATTATCGGTTTAATTGCCTACATTGTTACCCAGCCAAGTGTGTCAACAACTGCATTCTGGTTCTCAGTATTGTGTGGTGCTCTATGGACGATTGGTCAGGTTGGTCAGTTCGTTTCATTTAAGCGAATGGGTGTTTCCAACACCATGCCACTTTCCACTGTGCTGCAGTTGGTTGGTAACTCATTAATTGGGGTTATTATTTTTGGAGAATGGCACAGTGCTCGGGCCTTAACGATTGGTTTTATTGCACTGGCCATCGTTGTTATCGGTGCCCTGATGACTTCAGTTTCTGATGGAACTTCTG